>DATJKB010000442.1:0-9982 GCA_035491875.1 Pyrinomonadaceae bacterium
TTTCTCCACGCGTCTCGGAGGCGTTAGCCCAATGCCCGACGCTGCGTTGAGCCTCGCCGGTTTCAATGAAGATACAGCGGAGAACATTCTGGAGAATCGTCGCCGGTTTCTCAAGCTTTTTCCTGGTAAATGGACTCTCGCCGGCTGTTGGCAGGTTCATGGTTCCGACGTGCGCGTGGTGAAAGACGTAGAAGATGCAAAGCCGGCGGAGAACCAACTTGGAGACACCGTTTACTGCGATGCGATACTCAGCGATGTCGCCGGCGTTTTGGCGGGTGTGAAAACGGCGGACTGTGTGCCGTTGCTGTTTGGCGATCCGACCACGGGTTGTTTTGCCGCGGTCCATGCGGGTTGGCGCGGAACGCTGGCGGAAGTTGCTCGCGTCGCGGTTCAGAGAATGAAGGAAGCGTACGACGTTAGACCCGCAGACCTGCGAGTGGCGATTGGTGTTTCAGCTGGTCCATGTTGTTACGAGGTTGGAGAAGAAGTTATTGATGCCTTCACCAGCAAGTTTCCGGACGCTGCAAGACTGTTCACCGAAACACGACCGGGCCATGCGCTGGTAGATCTTTTAACAGCCAATCGCGATCAGTTGATATCAGAAGGAGTTTCTTCTGAAAGAATTCATATTGCGCCGCTGTGCACTATGTGCAGGACTGATCTCTTTTTCTCTTATCGAAAAGAGAAGCGACTCCATGGAAAAGTAGGAAGATTGATGGCTGCAGTTGGGAAATCGCAATAGGAAAACGGGGAAAAGGGAAAGAGGGAGAAAGGAATGGCTTTCCTTTCCCCTTTTCCCTATCTCAGTGGATCTGCTTCATCACTGAACATTCACCCAGATCTTCACCTCACGAGTTACCGGTGCGAAGCATGACTCATCGTTACATGCCTGGAATCGTAATCGCCCTTTCAACTCGGCTGAGTTGCCGTTGAAATTTGCGGGAATGGCTACGTTGAAGCGAATCTGTGCGCGACCTTCGTAAACTGCCACCTTGCCCTTCGAGAACTTCAGATTCCGCATTACCGCGCGTGGATAGATCGGCGCACTAACCTTGACGCCCTGCGGTGTTTCGATTTCCAGCTTTGTTGCTACCAGAAACTTATCGAGTGGTCTACTGGATTGCACATGCAGTCCCGAAGGTATTTCCATCACCACGTTGCCCTGAACTGATCTGCCACGTCGCGTTTTGTCGGGTGATGCCCAGCCACTGACCTTAACGTCGTTAGCCGATTGCAGCACCGGCGACGAATAAAGCGTTGCCGGGACTAGTAGAAGAGCGACCAGACTCAATACACGTGAATACTTGATCATAAGTACCTATGCTCCGACTGAAGTTGACTCCAAACTGCTTATAGTTGTTCCTTCACGTGCCGCGAGTTGCCCGCAGGCAGCAAAGATGTCGCGGCCGCGCGGCCGTCG
This sequence comes from Pyrinomonadaceae bacterium, assembly GCA_035491875.1. GTDB lineage: Bacteria > Acidobacteriota > Blastocatellia > Pyrinomonadales > Pyrinomonadaceae > PSRF01. The sequence goes on from DATJKB010000442.1 coordinate 1,421, forward strand.
AACATAAGTGTGAATGCCCTTCGACTCCAAAATACTGCGAAAGCGCGCGACAGTTTCTTCCGTTGACGGATAGTACGGCAGCGGCTCAGCCGGATTGTGCGGGATAAGGTTCACTTTGGCTTTCAATTGATGACGATTCAAAAGATTCGCCAGCTGTCGGGCATGTTCCTCTGAATCGTTAATGCCGTCGAGCATGACGTATTCAAAGGTGAATCGCTCGTTCGGCTTTAACGTCCTCTCGAAATCTCTGCAAGCCGCCAGCAATTCTTCGAGCGGCCATTTCTTATTGATTGGCATCAACTCGTTTCGTAACTCATCCGTAGGGGCCGCGAGTGAGATAGCAAGATGCGGACGATCTTCAAAAGCCGCGAGATCCCGTATGCGTGGCACGATGCCCGCGGTTGAAATAGTCACTCGATTGGGAACGATGTGCAGACCTTCGGGACTCGCCATCACGCGCAACGCTTTCATCAACTCGTCGAAATTGAGAAATGGTTCACCTGCTCCCATGCCAACGAGATTCGTACCACGCGGTGTTTTTGTTCCCACGCCGTACGCATCATTGAGCGCGATAACTATTTGCTCGACGATCTCGGCTGCCGTCAGCGATCGCAGCAGGCCGAGTTGCGCTGTCAGGCAAAACGTACACTGCAAGGGGCATCCTGATTGGGAGGAGAAGCAGATCGTGTCGCGTCGCTCTTCAGGAATGAAAACTGTTTCGACGGGAAAACTGTCATGAGTTTTCATGAGGTAGCGACGGGTTCCATCTTCGGAAATGAAGCGGGACGCGACAGTGAGGGTTGAAGCTGTCGCTACTTCGTTCAACTTGTTGCGGAAGGCTTGCGGGAGGTCAGTGATGTCGTCGAAGTTGGTGAGTCGACGATGTTGGAGCGCCGCAAAGACCTGTCGCCCGCGGTAAGCAGGCTCGCCCAGCGTCTCAACGAATGAAACGAGTTCCGATTCGCACATTCCTCGCAATTGCACTTGCTGCGTCATGACTGGTTTATCTTAGCATCCAGTGCGAGGAGTCTCACGTGAGGGCGTTAGACAGGTTCAGGATTACAAGATTTCCACCAATTGTGAGGTGAAATCTTGTAATCCTGTAATTCTGTCTACGTATTGGCGGTAAAACCTAATCGACGACAACGAACTTTGTCGACGGTGCCAGTGTCTGCCCCGTAATATGATCTGTGATCTTCACTCGGATCTCATACTCGCCTGGGGATAATGACTTCGTATCAATGAACTCAGTTAAGGTGAGCCGTTGGCCCGTGTCGTTGATGTCTCGCCAGTCTTCGCGTCTTCTGCTCAACTCTTTGCTGTCCTTCAGTAGAACGTATTCAACGTCCACGGCTGGGCGCAAAGTCGTTTGATCGATCGCGGCGTTGTAAACCTGAAGATAGATTCCCACATTCTGACCGCGCGTATAGGTTCCCGAAACATTAGGGACTACTTTGTAAGGTCCAATCGCAAATGGCCCAGCTGCGACACTGTCTTTCAAACTTTCCAGTTTGGCAGCGATGATAATGCTGGATGCCGCAAGTTGATTAGCAGGGAATGAAGGTACCTCAAAACCGATGTGCTGAACTCCCATATTTCCCGATCCGGTATCGCGAACGAAGAGATCGATCCTGTAGCGACCGGGTTGCAGTACAAATGCTTTTGCGTACGCTGACTTGCGTGTGCGAATGGTGCTAAGTTCTTCGGCAGTCGCGTGTGTTACTACGACATCCTCGAACTTACCAATGCGAATATCGGCCACCGAAGTGATACGTCCAAATATATTTAAGCGAGCCGTTTGCAATCCGCCGATGTTCTCAAAAACAAGTTCACTGTTATCGGCCTGAAGCGTAAGCGCGGTGAGTACAGAATTATCTGACTGGCGGAAGTAATTGAGTTGTGCTTCGAAGGCAATTGCGCTGTCGTCAGCGATTGGCGTTGTAGTGCCTGTTTCAATCCAACGACGGTCGATGGACGGCGCTCGATCCAGATCCGAGTGTAGTTGCATGACTTCGAACGGTGAATCCTGCACGCGAAGGTAGTTTTCGCGACCATAACCACCGTTCGCGCCGTTTGGCAGCATAGCCACTTTTTCATCCGGATTTCGTGCGAGGCGATACTCGCCTGAGCCACTCGGGTCTACGAACTCAAGCTCGATACCGCTGCCGACATTTGGGATGTGCCTGTAAAACCATTTCTCGAAAGGATACGTAGGGGTTGAGCCGCCGCCTTCATTCGCGGGAAGATCATAAGTTCCACCGGAAGGATGAGATTCGGTTGTATCGGGCTTCCCGAATTTGATGTAGATGCGCCCGCGATCGGACAACCGCCCGGCTTTTCCTGAGGAGAAGTGCTCATTCGCATATGCAACGCGTTCGAAAAACTCCTCTTTGTATTCATTCTCTACAGTGTCGGGATCCGGATCACGTTGTCGCCAAAACAACTGAATGAATTGCTCTCGTTCATCGTTAGTCTTAAGTTTGTTCCAGGCCTGACGATCCTCTTCCGTGAGAATCACGTCAACGTCTTTGATCCAATCGACGTAAGCCCGCTTCAATTCCGTTTTGATCTTCCGAGGTTTTTCGTCGGGTGCTGGCTGGGTCTTTTGTTGTGGCTGGACGATGGTTGGAAAGAGAATGAGCGCAAGAATGAGAGCTGCGCTACGTCGCGCGTTGAAGGGAGTCATCCGCGTTAGTTCCTTTCACAGAAACGTGTTTAGAACATCGACGGGGAGACGAATCAGAGGCGGGAGCAGCAAGCAGGAGTAGAAACTGGGACCACCTACTCCTGCGGCTGTTTCAAATACTATTGAACAACGCTGAACTTTTGTGACGGTGCGAGCGACTGACCACTAACCCGATCGCGAATGCGAATCGCGAGTTCATATTCACCGATTGGCAGTTGTCGACTGTCGAGCAATCGAGCAAGAGTCAGACGCTGACCGGAGTCGCTTAGACCCTTCCAGTCTTCTGCTTGTTTACCAACTTCCTTACCATCCTTCGTTAGGACGTATTCGACGTCCACTGACGGACGTAATGTTGTTTGGTCGATACCGGCGTTGTAAATCTGAAGATAAACGCCAACAGGCTGACCTCGATGGTAGACACCGGAAACATTCGGTATCACTTTGGTGGTGCCGATTACGAACTGGCCCACCGCAGGCTGATCTTGCAAGCTTTCGAGTTTCGCTGCAAGCACCAACGTTGAAGTTGAGAGTTTTGCCTGATCGTACTTCGGAACCGTGAAGCCGACATGCTTAATCCCAGTTGCGCCCGAGGCGACATCGCGCACGATCACGTCGACCTTGTAAGTCCCAGGCGCCAAGGGAACGGCTTTTTGATAGGCAGACTTTCGATCCTTTGCTTCAGACAATTCTTCAGGAGTCGCGGTCGTGATAACCGGATCTTCAAAGATTCCTGCGCGCCGACCGGCAACTGAAGTGATTCTGCCAAAGATGTTCATGCGGGCTTGCTGCAAACCGCCGCTGTCCTGGAAAACCAGATCACGATTCTCGGCCTGAATCGTAAAGGCCGTGATCACGCGCTCGTCGGATTGGCGGAAGAAATCGATCTGAACGTCGAAGTTCAGTGGATTCTCCTCAACGACACCAGTATTTACCGCTGTAGCCAAGTCGTTGAACTTAACCTGAGGTGGACGGCTGAGATCGGCGAGCAATTGGAGACGCGAGAAGGGACTGTCTTGTTCACGTTGATAATTCTGGTTGCCAATGCCGCCAACGCCGGAGATGCGATCGCCCTTGTCAGCCAAACCCAGTTCTTCCGCGAGAGTTAGACCAGCGCCGGGAATCATCAATAGCGCATCTTTCTCATTCGGATTTCGCGCGATGCGGTATTCGCCGCTCCCGGTTGGATCCACAAATTCGATCTCAATGCCTGAGCCCACGCCGGCGAGATAACGATAAAACCAGATCTCGAATGGATATGTTGAGGTTGAGCCACCACCTTCGTAACTGGGCCGCTGATAAGAACCGCCCATCGGGTGTGTTTCGCGCTCATCCGGCTTGCCGTACATGATCCAAATGCGACCGCGGTCAGTTTTCCAACCGGGAATGCCCGAACTGAAATGCTCGTTCGCGTACGCGATTCGTTCGTAATACTCTTCTTTGAACTCGTTCTCGTCCGTATCGGGATCAGGATCCCGGCGGCGCCAGAACTCCTCGATGAACCGTTCTCTTTCGTCGTCCGTAGCCAGCTTTTTGAAAGCCTTCTTCTCTTCGTCGGTGATGATGTATGTGACGTCTTTGTCGAGCCAGTCTTTGTAGGCCTTTTTCAACTCTGGTTTGATATTTCGTTGCTTCTGAGTTGGATCCTGTGAGTCCTGCGCCAACGCGGATAGGGCAGAACACAACAAGACAGCCAAGACTGCCAGACGGAGAGCGACTTTCTGGTAAGACATTCAGGAACTCCTAACGGGTGCGGTTACGAATCAAGCTAAAGGACTGCTGTCGGCCTCAGTTGAAGACCGAGGATTCTAAGATCGTGCTGAAACACAGTCAAGATGCGGCGATTGGTAGACTTCGTTGCCCAAAACTGCCCAAAAATGCGCCCAAAACGTGGGAATTGTTAACTGGCCGTTCTCGGCTTTCCGAAAATCCACGCGATAAAGATTGATACCAGATACAGCACGAGCATCGGGGCGGCGAAAAGCATCATGTTGGGAATATCACTGGTCGGCGAAAGTACGGCCGCCGCAATCAAAATGACTATCAGCGCGGTGCGCCAAATCCGGACCATCAGACGGGCGTTAACGAGTCCAATACGTGCCAGAACGTAGGTGATCGCCGGCATTTGGAAAACGACTCCCATTCCGAGCATGACGATGATAATGAAATCGAAGTAGTCGTTTGCCTTGAGTAAAAGCCGAAAGTCGGAGCCAAGCCCGAGCAGATACGTCGCGGCAGGTGGGAAGATGATGTAGTAAGCGAAAGCCGCTCCCAGTATGAATGAGATCGACGATAGTAAGACGAACGGAGTTACGTATGCCCGCTCGTGGGGATACAAGCCAGGGGAAACAAACGCCCAAATTTGCCAGAGCAGAAAGGGAACTGAAACACATATCGCTGCATAGAGCGAGACTTTCACATAGAGAGAAAACGGCTCAAGGGCTGTTGTTACAATCAACTTGTCATTGATGCCCGAGTACTCTTTCGGCTGGCTACTCAAGTCGGGTGTCAGTCGCACGCCTTTGGGAACTACAGAATTGCCCGAGAATACTGTTTCGTCCGTGTAAAGGGCTAACCGCCCTTGCGAATCTTTTATAGTGCGCGCCATCACTGAGGCGCCTGCCGGAATTAGGCTGGTCCCCAACTTGGTTTCTTCAGAAAACACGTAACGACCGACATCGTTTTCCTTTAGCGAGTTCAGAGAGACGATCGTTTCATTTCCGGTGACGCCCGCGATTGGCACTTGCTTCCGTTGAGCTTCCGCCAGAGCCCGTTCTACTGGAGCAGCGAGGAAGCTGTAAATCGGTACTGATACAAACCAGCAAGCCACCGCCGCTACAACAACGAAGATGAACGAGTGAATCAGCCGCCGACGTAATTCGTCGAGATGCTCCAGGAAGGACATCTGGCCGCCTAAGTGTTCTTCGTTACTTTTGCTTGTTGTTAGTGCTCTTAGGAATGCTGACATTACGTCTCAGCTCTACAGCCAATCGTGCTTTCGTGAGTTGGGAGTAACCTGTTCGTTGGTTTCACTTGCTGATGATGATTCTTGAGTTGTTGCCGTTGGCGAGCTTTCACGCGCGACGACAAGGGTTGAATCTGTCGGCTCGACCTTGGTTTCAGCAGCGATTTCAGACTCGAAGTCGGAGCCTTCCATATCGAGAATGCTGTGCGCTTCGGTTTTTAGGCGGGCGGTTTCCACCGCCACCTCTCGCTCCCACGTCCGCTTGAAATCTTCTGACGCTTTCCGGAACTCTGACATGCCCTTGCCGATTGAACGCGCAAGTTGAGGTAATCTGCGGGGTCCAAAAAATATCAGGGCAATGGCGAGAATGAACAACAGCTCCATGCTGCTGAGCGTCTCGAGGATCAAGGCATACACTTGTCGCGTCTTTACCTTTCAGAATTCCAAGCTTCGACTTCGGATTGTAACGCCTGACGCACAAAAGCAGAACTGTCCGTGGCCAATTGACTCGCTTGACGCTTTAACAACGATAGCGCAAGACTGAAATGGAAGGGGAAGAGGGAAAGGGGTTAGCGGATCGCACGCGTAAGTCCCCACTTTTGAGCCAGGTTGAAAAATGACGGACGTTTCTACAAAAGAGCAGGAGAACAGTGCCCTCGAGATAGCGATGCTTCAGGAGTTCGCGAATACGGCGGAGTCTGTCGCCGGAACGACGAAGAAACTTGAAAAGGCCGCCTTTCTCGGTGCCTATCTGCGGAAGCTTAACGACGCAGATCTCACTCGCGCGGCAAGATATTTTGCGGGTCAACAGTTCGCTCAAAGCGATTCGCGGACGACAAATGTTGGTGGAAGCATCATCAGTGCGGCGCTGAGTGAGGCCACTGGATTCAGTTTGGAAGACATGTATCCGCGCTACGTTAAGCTCGGCGATCCGGGTGATCTCGCGGCTGAGATAGTCGCAGAAGCAAGAAGAAATGCTGCGCCTGGTCTATCGTTGGTCGAAGTTGAATCGATTATTACTCGTTTGAGTGAGACACGCGGCACGAAAAACAAAACCGCGATCCTAACGGCCGCTTTGCGTCATGCGACTCCGCTGGAGGCGAAGTATCTGGTGAAACTGCTTGCCGGGGATCTGCGAATTGGCTTGCGCGAGGGCTTGGTTGAAGATTCTATCGCGCGTGCGTTTGAGCGGCCTCTCGACGACGTAGCTTACGCCAACATGTTGCTCGGCGATATCGGAGAGACAGCGGCGCGCGCACGCTCAGGAGACTTGCGTGACGTCCACATGCGCTTGTTTCATCCGATCAAGTTCATGTTGGCCACACCCGCAGCTGATCTGACCGACATTGCGAGAACGATGCCCGACGAGTTTTTGGTTGAAGATAAGTTCGACGGAATCCGAGCCCAGGCCCACGTGAAGGACGGCCGAGTGGCGATCTATTCACGGACTATGGACGAGATCACGCATCGATTTCCCGAGCTGGTTGGTCCACTCAACTCACTTCCAACGGATGTGATCATTGACGGAGAAATCGTGCCGGCAAGTGAGGATGCCATCCTGCCGTTCAGTGAATTGCAGAAGAGACTCGGCCGGAAAAATGTTGGCACGCAATTGCTAATCGCCGTGCCCGTTGTACTCGTCGCCTACGATCTGCTTTACGCGTCAGGCGAAGTTTTGATCAATAAGTCGCTCGGGGAACGTCGGGAGATTCTTGAACGACTCGTAGCCGTTAATGAACCACTGCGTCTATCAATCGGCAAACGGTTTACCGACGCAACTGAGTTGGATGACGAGTTCAATGCTGCAAGAGGTCGGGGAAATGAGGGGCTAATGATCAAAAGCCCGGCCTCAGTTTACAAACCTGGCCGTCGTGGCCGCGACTGGCTGAAGTTGAAGCGAGCGATCGCGACTCTCGACGTAGTAGTCACCGCTGTGGAGGTAGGTCATGGGAAAAGGCGGAATCTTTTGTCCGACTATACATTTGCGGTGAGGCGGAGCGCCGAAGATGGCGAACTACTCAACATCGGTAAAGCCTATTCGGGATTAACTGATAAGGAATTAACAGAGCTGACGGAGTGGTTTCGCAATCACACGTTGCAGGAGTTTGGTCACGGTCGTGTTCGCCTGGTGGAGCCATCAGTGGTAATTGAAGTTACTTTCGACCGAATTCAGCCCTCAAAGCGTCACAAAAGCGGGTTTGCAATGCGTTTTCCAAGGATCCTGCGGCTCCGACCAGACAAGCTGCCTGAAGATATCGATACCCTCGACACAGTTAAACGGTTAGTAGAAGCGACTTAATGTCGCTCCTGCGTTAGAACTGCGGCTCACCTCGTCGGCGATTAAATTTGTCGAAACTATTGCGTCGGCGGGCTTGTGGAGGTACGATGCACCCACGTCATCGCCTCCCAACATTGACAAACAGTCGCGTAATAATGAGTCGAATCCACAACTGAGCGGGCCGCGAGCGAAAACACGGCGAGCTAATTGGTCGTGGGTCGTACTTGTCAGAACACAGATAGGAGCGCTAACAGGGCGCTAACCAAAAGATCCTCGGGTTCTTCGATTTCTCCCGTTTCAACTTTTCCATCGGTGGCCGAGGGTGCACTGGCTTTATCTGTTGTGCTGGTTAAGCTGGTTGCAGGTGGCGGCGGCGGCGGCACGATGCCTGGCGTTTGTTGGTCTCCGGCGTAAACGGTAACGGTGAGAGCACACGCGAGAAATAGGGTAGCTGCTAGGTTCCTGACAAGTTTCATGGCCTTCTCCTGTTAGGGTATTTAGCCGGTAAGGTTGACTAAACCCAGTAGACAATTGGGTCAACAAGGGCATAATATCCGTCAATCGGCAGGCTTGCAAGGTTCCTTGCGTAATAACAGAACTGGAGACGCGATATGGGATTGGAAACATCTGTGGTTC
>DATJKB010000443.1:0-5380 GCA_035491875.1 Pyrinomonadaceae bacterium
AGGATGAAGGATGAAAAGTCACACAGGAGTGAGTCAACGACAAGCTTGAAGCATATCGGATGAAGTTGTTCACTTAACCCATTCAACTCTCTGCGTGTTCTCAGCGTGCTCTGCGTCTCCGCGGTAATTTTGAGTTCCGAACAAATCAACAAATCAGTGAATGAAGTATCGCACCGTCTGGCTTGTTGAGTATTCCGGATCGTCTACTGAACCGCAGAGACGCCGAGCTCGCAGAGGACGCGCAGAGAGTTGATAAGCGCGCAACTTCGTGTTTAGTTCGTGATGTGATTTTGTGGATCGTTCCGCTTGTCCAAAAAAACAAGGACGATCCACGAAGTCACACGAACTATACACGAACCAAAATACTGTGATGTCTCAGAGCCTGGTTAGTCTCCCGCTGCGAGATCAGACGGGACGTGCGTGGGTTCTGGCTGAGACTGGACCTCAGCTTTGCGCGGTTTGCGTGAAGCGAAAAACGCGGAGCGGTCGAGTACATTCTCCTGGAAGCGTTCGAGGTAGAGATAAATCACCGGCGTGATGTAAAGAGTAATAAACTGCGAAATAACCAGCCCGCCCACAACAACGAGTCCAAGTGGACGACGGGATGCGCCGTCCGCACCGAAGCCCAGTGCGATTGGCAGCGCGCCGAAGACTGCCGCTAGCGTCGTCATCAGTATTGGTCGAAAGCGATCCATACTCGCGTCGTGAATCGCCTGCTCAGCGCTCTCGCCGGCATCCACTCGTTGACGCGCGAAGTCGACAATCATGATGCCATTCTTCTTTACTATGCCCATCAGCATGAACATGCCGACGAAAGCATATAGCGAAGCTTCCTGCCCAAACACGAGCAACGTCAACAACCCTCCAACCAACGCAGTCGGCAATGTCGACAGCACTGTCAGCGGATGCACATAACTCTCGTATAAAATCGCGAGAATCACGTACATAACGAACACTGCAAGGGCCATCAGGAAAGTCATGCTCTTGACTGTGCTCGCGAACGTTTGAGCTTCGCCGACGAGTTCACCGCGGACACCTGTAGGAACAACTTCTGCCGCTGTCTTGGTAATGAAGTCCGTCGCATCACCCAAAGCTACGCCCGGCTTCAAATTGAATGACAACGTCACACTCGTAAATTGATTCAGGTGATTCACAGTCTGCGGACCAAGGGTCGTATTCCACGTGACCAGTTCTCCCAAGGGAATCTGTCGTTGACCGTCGTCTGATTTTATGTAGAGGCGCGCGAGGTCCTGCGGATTGGAACGCGCGGAATCTTCCATCTCCAGTATGACCTGATACTGATCTTCTGGTTTCTTGATTAGATAGAGGTAGTTTTGTGAATAAGCATTGCGAAGTAGCGAAAGGATTCTCGCTTCTGAAACGCCAAGGGTCTTTGCCTGATCGCGACGAAGCTCAATGTTGACGTTTGGAGTGTTGTGATAGTAGTCGGATGAAATGGTCAGGAATCCCGGATAGGTCCTGAGCTTGGCCAACAATTTTTCACTAACGTCGTACACTTCATTTGGATTAGCACCCGAGACGGCGAAGGAATACTGTCCCTGTTGTTGGCTTGTTACTCCGGTGCTGATGTCGAGCACTGGAAACGGACGAAGAAAGGTAAACACTCCCGGGATTGAGTTGAGTTTACCCATCATTTCCGCCGTAACTTCCTGAATAGGTTTGCGCTCCTCGGGTGGTTTGATCAACGTAAACGCTATGCCCTGATTCGACGCGAGAAAACCGGTCGCGCCCGTGAGAGTGAAGTCAGTGACAACGTTTGGATCCTGCTGAAGAGTCAGGTCTACACGGTTTTGTAACTCACGCATCTGCGCAGGCGACGAACCTTCCCGCGCGATGAACGCCCCAAAAATGACGCTGCTATCACCTGGAGGCAAGAACGCTTTAGGAACGAGAACGAAGAGCACTATCGTGCCGGCCAAACAGACAACCCAGATTACCAGCGACAGCCAGCGATACTTTAAAAACCACCAGAGTGATCCGCCATAGAACTTCAGCACACGTTTTTCGATCCCGCCAATCACCCTTTCCATCCAGGTCTTTTTCGCGCCTTCCCCTCGACCCTTCAGCAGGCGCGCGCACATCAGCGGTGTCAGCGTGAGTGAAACCAGACCGGAAGCGAAGATTGCGATCACGATCGTTACGGCAAACTCGCGAAAGATTCGCCCAATTAAACCTGTCATGAACACGAGCGGAATAAATACAGCGGCCAGCGATATCGTCATCGACATGATCGTAAAGCTGATCTCTTTTGCGCTATTGATCGCCGCTTCAAACGGTTGCTCACCGTGTTCCATTCGTCGCACAGTGTTCTCTAAAAACACAATTGCGTCGTCAACGAGAAATCCAATCGCAAGGGTCAGGGCCATTAACGATAGATTGTCGAGACTGTAGCCGAGTGCGTTCATCGCCATGAACGTGATGAGGAGTGATAACGGAAGGGCAACGGTTGGGATCAACGTGTCCGTGGCTCGACCGAGAAAAGCAAAGATAACGATCACGACGAGAACGAACGCAATGACGACAGTGGTTTGGACGTCTGTCACGGAATGAACAATGCTTAATGAACGATCGTAGATTGGCGTGACCCGTATAGAACCAGGGAGTTCATTACTGATTTGCGGCAAGATTTGTCTGATGCTGCTTGCCACTTCGACTGCATTAGCACCCGCACGCCGATTAACCGCAGCGATTACGGTGGCTGAAGGCACGTCGTACCCGCGCACCCAGAAACGCATATTGACGCGCTCGTCCTGCACTGAATCCTTGACTTCAGCAACGTCGCGCAAATAAACGGGCGCGGAACTAGTACCGCCAACGATCAGATTGCTGTATTGCTCGGCAGACTCAAGTTGACCTTGCGGTCTAAGGATGGAGGTGCCGGAACTACTATCAAGCTGTCCTGCTCCTGTGTAGCTTGTGCCGCTTTTAATTGCAGCGCTCAGATCGTCGATTGAAATTCCGCGCGCCCACATGGCCGACGGGTCTGCTTTGATACGAATGGCCGACTTCGTGCCGTAAACAAAAACTCGCGACACACCCGGAAGAATGCTTATGCGCTGACCTACCTGCGTGCTCGCGTAGTCGTAGAGTTGGCCCGGCGCAACCGAGTCGCTGGTGAGCGCGATGTACATGATCGGTTGATAGTTAGGATTGGTCTTGGAATAAGTAGGTGGCGAGGGAAGATCTGCCGGCAGACTGCCGATCGATTGCGAAATTGCGGTCTGGACGTCGGTGGCTGCTGCGTCGATATTCTTTTCTAAAGCAAACTGCAACGTGAAGGTTGCCACGCCCTGACTACTTCGCGACGTTACCACTTCGAGCCCATTGATTTGCATGAACTGGCGTTCAAGTGGTGTGGCGATGTTGTTGGCGATGGTATCCGGACTCGCGCCTGGATAACCCACCGTCACCTGGATGACGGGATAATCAACGGGAGGCAGGTCATTTACAGGAAGTTGCCGATAGCTGAGTATTCCAAACAGGACTACTGAGAGCGTCAAAACCGCTGTCATGACTGGTCGCCTGATAAACGGTTCCGATAAATTCATTACTTCGCCCCGGTAGTTGAAGTTGCGGGCTGCTCGATCCTTACCTTTCCACCAGGAGTAACACCCAGTTGGCCAGTAGTCACAACCTGCTCGCCAGCGGTAACGCCACTCTCTACGACAATCAAATCGCCCTGCTGTTGACCGAGCGACACCGGACGCTGTTCGGCGATCGGGCCTAGCTTGACGTCTTGCTTGACGACGTACACGAATGATCCATTGGCTGACATTTGCGGCGCCGAGGAAGGTACCAAAACCGCCTGGTGGATTGTGTTCAAGACGAGCCGAATGTTGACGAAACGTCCGGGCCAGAATCGATGGTCCGAATTTGGCACTGTAGCCCTTAGATTCACAGTTCCTGTTGTAGCCTCCACGGCGTTATTCAAGAATGTAAGTTGACCAATTATCGAAGTCCCAGAGTCTTCGGGAAGCCTGACTTCCGCGATGAGCCTATTCGCACGCATCTGTTGTTGAACTTCCGCAAGGCTGTTTTGCGAGATGGTGAAATCAGCGTAGATAGGATCCAAGCGCTCGATTACGAGCATCGTATTGCCACTCGCTGGATTGCCGCTGCTTGAACTATTGTTGGTCGAACCTCCGCCTGGATTGACCACGTTACCAACATCAACAAGACGTTGGCCCGCACGTCCGTCAATAGGGGAGCGAATTGTGCAGTAGCTAAGTTGGACCCTGGCGCTTTCAACCGCCGCCATATCTACCTGAATGCTTTCATGGGCGCTGTTAACTGCGGCGCGAGCGGAACCAACATTCGCTTCGAGCGAACTCTGAGTCGCACGAAGTTCTTCATACTGCTCTCGCGGAACAACACCCTGCGAGACGAGCGTGCGAGAACGTTCGACCTGGACGGCGCCCCAGTTTGCTTTTGCGATCTCGGAGGCAAGGTTGGCCTCGGCTTGCTTTTTCAAAGCCTGGTCTTTTGAGACATTGGCTTGTGCCTGGCGAAGGCTTGCCTCGAACGGCCGAGGATCAATCGTGAAGAGCAAGTCGCCCTTTCTTACATTCGCGCCATCAGTGAAATGAATTTTTGTTACGCGCCCAGACACTTGAGGTTGGATCGAGACAACTTCCCGGGCTACTGTTTTGCCGATGGCGTCAATATAGGTTGGAACGTCTTGCGCGACTGCGACAGTTATCGACACCGGCGCTGGTGGCCTTTCAAAGGGCGCCTGGGCAGCCTTGTTCGAACAGCCGCTGATTAACATTGCGGCAGCGAACGGAACAAGAAAAGCAATGCAACGAATCGATTGTCTCATTGCGATTTTCGGTAAACGGGGCTCGGAGTCAGCTTGAATTATCACCGCGGTTACCATTAGAGGCAAATCCGCAAGCGTTCGATCGTCTTTACGACAAGTCGCCCAGCATGGTTTCCCCGGAGATGACACATAGCTGTGTCGTGATGTTAATAGTTGTTAAGTGGACGGGCGCGCGAAGGCGGCGGCACTCTTTAGTGGCTGGATGTAGGAAACTGCTCAACGCGTAACTGGGAGCGCGGACGTCCTCGTCCGCAATGAGCGAAGCGAACAACCCTGCGCGACTTCGTCGCGTTGCGGACGCGGACGTCCGCGGTCCCAGTATTCGGGCCCAGTATTCGGGCCCAGTATTTAGTTGAACAGTTGCTGTGAAGTTGCTACTAATGGAATTATGAGGTCCGGTAATTCAATCTGACTGTTAATCCCACTTGCATGAAGCTTAGAAGCCTACTCGCACTTGCGTTCAGCATCGTCGCGCTCGCGGCGGTCTGCAATGCACAACCAAGTGATCGCCTAGTCGCTGCCAGGATAGATCGCTACATC
>DATJKB010000444.1:0-6121 GCA_035491875.1 Pyrinomonadaceae bacterium
AGTGAGATTGAGAATGATTGTGTAAAGCGCGATCGTGTCGAACCAATCGCCCATCTGACTAACAACCTGGCCCAGCCACAATTGACGAAAGCTGCGATTACGCTTCAGCAAGTCGATGTAACCAACAGGTTGCGTTGATTCGGTTATTTCTTTTTCTTTCAAGAGTCCGTTATGAGTACTTAGTGCGCGTAATTATGATTACTGGAAACCAGAGTCTAACTTAACGTGACCTAATTGCAGAACGAGATTTCCATTACGCTTCACAGCTTTGTCACTGATGTGGTGTGTGGACTAAAGCGTAGCTGGAACTATTCGAAGGACCAAAACGCGAATACCACCCAACGGTGGTTCCGATCGTGTGAATACCCCCGACGGCAGTCGGGGGATCGTTCAAGTTCGGCCTACTAGCAGAGACCCCCAGCAGGTGACGCGCCGCGAATGAACTTGAACAAATAAGACTCTACTGAATGCGCGGCGCTTTAGGTTTTTCGCTCGCTTGTCTGTAGGTCGGACCTGAACGATCCCCCAACTACCGTTGGGGGTATTTGCGTTGCTTCGTTGAATAGCCCGAACTTGAACCATCCCCCGACTGCCGTCGGGGGTATTAATCTCAACCTGACCGCCGCCGTTCAGGGTGACAGGTCAATTTGCCCCCGCGGAAATCGCACCACATTAAAAACCTTCGAAAAATCGGCCTTTTTCCGTTAGACGGTGTCCCCAAAGCTGCGGCATAGGAGTTGTGAATGTAAGGGCGCGGCTTGGAAGCTTCCGAGCTTCGACGGGCTCTCCGCACGGAGTCCGAAGCCGCCAAAAGTTCTATGAGAAGCGGTAACGTCACTAAGACGATGAAGCGTTAAGAAAACTCACCCAGCAGGTAGTCCCCGACAGCGACTACCACTTGCCCTTGCCCTATTTGTCCGGAGATGAGCTGTGTTGCTCCCAGCTCGTCTCCGGCATTCGTATTGGCGACGTTATTGGGTTTTTTTGAGGCTCCCCAATTGGTTCACCAGGAGACTGCATGGACTTACCCCCGATGTCTAAAAGCAGCAGCGTTGTGGTGAGACCCACCTCTGTGCGCCGCATCCTCAGCGCATCGTGGCGAGCAAATCAGTTGTGGGTGTTGTGGAGTGTCTTCGTAACCACGCTTGCTGTAGCCCTCATCTGCGCAACGGTGCTGAAGCAGGGTTTTCCTTATCTGATTATTTCGGCGTTTTCTGCTTTTGTTACCTACCTGATATTTCGTAGCGCCACTTCACGGTTACGAGGCAAGACGATCGAAATCGAAGCGATGAGCCAGCTGCATCTCGCAACAGCTGAAGCACTCGCGACGGCAATCGATGCAAAAGATCAAACTACTCACTGCCACGTTCGCCGCATCCAAATTTACGCAGCGGGCATGGGGGAAGTGTTTGGCTTGCCGCCTGAAGACATTGCGGCCCTCAATGCAGGTGCGTTGTTGCACGACGTCGGAAAGCTTGGTGTGCCGTCGCATATTCTCAACAAACCCGGACGGCTGACCCCCGCTGAATTCGAGCGTATGAAGCTCCACACGGTCGTCGGGGCGCAGATTTTCAATCGCGTCAACTTTCCGTACCCGGTGATCCCAATCATTCGTCATCATCACGAACAATGGGATGGTCGTGGTTATCCTGACCAACTCAAAGGCGACGCGATACCGCTGACCGCGCGCATCCTCGCCGTCGTTGATTGCTTCGATTCGATTCGTGAAGACCGTCCGTTCCGACGCGGCATGACCGGTGATGAGGCGACTGCACTGTTGCAGCGTGGCGCAGGCAATCATTTTGATCCGAAGGTGGTCGAGCTGTTTCTGCGGAATTTGCCGCGCTTCGAGGCTGAGATTCGAGC
Organism: Pyrinomonadaceae bacterium; assembly: GCA_035491875.1. GTDB lineage: Bacteria > Acidobacteriota > Blastocatellia > Pyrinomonadales > Pyrinomonadaceae > PSRF01. The sequence continues at coordinate 1,867 of DATJKB010000444.1, forward strand.
GAAAGGTTTGGAGCACCAGCCCGCGAGAGACAAAGCAACCGAACCTATCAAACTCAGTGACATCGATGTCTCGCAGACGCGCGAGCGCGGTTCGTGTATCGCTTACGACGTCATCAAACAGGCGAACCGGGAAGTCTATGCGTTGTACGAGATCGCCAGAACGTTTGGTACGTCTCTTAAGGTTGAACAAACTCTCGAGATCCTCGTCGATAAGGTTGGCCACGTCGTGCCTTTCGATACGTGCGCCGTCTACTTCTACGACGAAAGCAAAGGTTCCGCGACGGTGCGTCACGTTGTAGGAAAGAATGCAGATCTAATAACTGCGCGCTGCATCGTTCCCGGCGAAGGCGTCACAGGCTTTGCGCTTTCGAATCGAACGCCTATCAATCAGCTACATCCAAGTCTGGACTTCACAGACTTAAAGCCAAACGGTGAACTGAATTACACCGCAATGGCCTCGTTGCCACTTTTCAAGGACGATGTTCTGCTTGGAGCAATCTCCGTGTACTCGACTGAGCTGCCACAATATACCGACGATCACATGCGTCTACTCGAGACCGTCACCCGACTCGCTTCAGACGCACTTGCGAATGCGATGCAACACGCACAAGCCGAATCGCACGCGTTGACAGACGCTCTAACGGGTCTGCCTAACGCTCGTGCATTAGCTTTGCGATTCGACGAAGAGGCGGCCAGAGCGCGGCGCACGAATCGAACGTTCCAGGTTCTGATGCTTGACCTCGATGAGTTTAAGAACGTGAACGACACCTACGGTCACAAGATAGGCGACATAATGCTGCACGAAGTTGCGTCGATTATTCAGAAGCAGCTGCGCGAATACGATTTCCTCTCGCGTTACGCGGGTGATGAGTTTGTCGCGTTAGTGCCGGAGCTAGCTGGGATTCAGGTCGAGGAGTTGTGTATGCGAATCGAGAACGTAGTCTCCCAGTTCGCTTTACCTGTCGGCCGGGGAGATCTTGCCCGGGTCGGCATCAGCCTTGGCACAGCTACATTTGGTATTAATGGAGAGACGCTTGATCAGTTACTCGTAAGCGCGGATAAAGAAATGTATCGAGTGAAATCGACGCACAGGCTGGAGCGAAGCATTCCGGTTGCCGCAGTGGCGCCGGTGGACGATGCTGCCCTGGCCGTGCCCGCGAGTTGAGAAATTTGGTGGCGTTCGAGGATGGTGTTTAGAGAGGCCCTTCGTCGGGCCTTTTTTGATTTGTCCGTGGGCACTATCGGTCAATATTTTGAATAAAACAGTCACTATTACGCACTACCCCTCAGAATTGTGGGCAAAACAGTCAGTACCGAAACGCGGTAGCGTCGGGTAGTGTTGAATCGCAGATCCGCTTAATCGTAACGAAACCCGACGCTACCGCGTTTCGGTACTGACTGTCTTGCCCGCCCAAAAAACCATTTCTTGACATCCTCACCGTGTATCGCTTTCAATCGAATTGGGCGCAAACCCGAACCTCTAAACTCTCTAGGAGTTAACCGGTATCGTGCGACAGCGCCGATGTCTGTAAAGAATGGCAGCTCCCACCGAAAATCAAACGGCCACACTCTTAATCGTCGATCAGGATCCAGTCAGCCGCCAGCGTCTACGCGATCTCTTCGAGACGAGTGGATACCGCGCCGTCACGGCCACCGAACCCTCTTCGGCGCTGCGAGTGCTAAATGGTGTTCGCTGTGACCTGGTTGTGCTCGACATCGAGATGCCGGGGATCGACGGTCTTGATCTATGCAAACTCCTGCGCGCGCGTCCGACTACCAGCACACTGCCGATTCTCGTTCTTTCGGCTACCGACGATGAAAAGCGCAAAGTTGAAGCCTTCTCATCCGGAGCAGACGATTACATTGTTAAGCCCTCGACTCCCGGCGAACTCATTTCGCGCGTCAGTTTGCACTTGCGCGCGTCGCAACGTGAATGGGCGCTAATCGGTAGCAATCGTGAGCTGAGTTTCTTATCAGATATCGGTCGCGGCTTACTGCGAGCACTCGAACCCGATCAACTCGTCCGTCGTGTCGCAGGATCAACTTACGAAGCGACGAATGCTTCACTCTGTGCTGTCTACGCTGCTATCGCTCAAGACACCAACGCCGCATGTGTATTTGATCGAGAAGGCAGCGCAGAGGATTCAACGCATCTCAACGTTGAAAAACTTCAGGAGTGGCTTACATCCGCGGAATCGATTAATGCTTCTTTGCTTACGACCCGCACTGAGTTCTTGATCAAAGACGAGCATCACACTGTTGAGTACGTCGCACCCTTGCGATTTGGTGGACGCACGAAGGGAGCATTAATTGTCGCGTTTGATAGCCGCGAGGAGTGCAACGAGTCTGAACGACGACTGATCGATGCTGCCGCACAGCAAACCTCGCTGGCCGCGCACATCTGTTCGCTTTACCAAATTGCCAGAGACACCTCCGCCAGTCTCGCGAAGGAAGTTGAAAATCGAACCGGCGAGATCGAATCGCAACGAAGGTTCATCGAAGCAATCTTCGACAGCTTACCTCTGTCGCTTTACGCTATAAATCGCGATTACCAGGTTGTTGCCTGGAACCGCAATCGAGAGCTTGGTGAGTTAGGTATTCCGCGACGCTCCGTACTTGGTAAGAACATCTTTGAAGTATTGACGCGCCAACGACGAGAGGTTTTGGAACAAGAGTTTAAGCGCGTATTTCAAAGCGGTGAGATCGAGCGAATTGAGCAGGAAACAACTACCCAGAAAGGTGGCACGCGTCACTGGCTAATTAGCAAGATACCGATGTGGGCCGACGCCAGCGGCAACGTGACTCACGTCATCACAGTTGGTGAAGAGATCACGGACCGCGTGGAAGCGAATCAGGCTGTGGCTCGTGCCGAGAAGCTTGCGGCGGTGGGTCGGTTAGCCGCCGGCGTAGTTCACGAAATCAATAACCCTTTGGCCACTATTTCAGCTTGTGCAGAAGCGCTCGAGAATCGTGTTAACGAAGGAGCGTTTGCAGACTCGCCGGAGGTCGATGATCTCAAGGAATATCTTGGGCTCATTCGTAGTGAAGCCTTTCGCTGCAAGACTATCACCAACGGTCTGCTCGACTTCTCTCGGACAAGGGCTTCTGAACACATTAGCGTCAATCTCGGTGACGTTATTTCGTCGGCGGCTCGTTTGTTGTCGCATCAGAAACGCAACGTTGCGATTGATGTCCGCGTCGATGTCGCACAAGGTTTGGCAACGGTTTCGGGTGATCCCGGGCAGTTACAGCAAGCGATCATCGCGCTGGCAACGAATGCGCTCGACGCAATGCCGGAACGTGGAACGTTGACGATCGCGGCGCGCAACCAACCTAAAGCGGTTGTGGTTGATGTGATCGATACAGGCATTGGAATCCCAACTGAAAACCTGCCGAAAATTTTTGAGCCTTTCTTTACAACTAAAGAAGTTGGGCGGGGAACTGGCCTTGGCCTCGCAGTGTGTTATGGTATCTTAACCGAGCACGGCGGCACTCTTGACGTGCAATCTTCAGTGGGATTCGGAACTACGTTCACGATCACTCTTCCCGCGGCGACCAACGGAGAATAGTCAAGTTTGAGCGAACAATCGCAGGCCAGAATTCTGATCGCAGAAGACGAAGCTAACCTTCGTCTTGTCCTGCAAAAAGAACTCGAGCGGTTAGGTTATCGGGTTCAGGCTGCACCTGACGGTGAAGCGGCGTTGCGGAAGCTTGAAGAAAGCAACGTCGACGTGTTGTTGTGCGACATTAACATGCCGCGGATCGACGGCATGGAGTTGCTGCGTCGAGTTCACGAGCGACCGAATCCGCCCGAAGTGATCATGTTGACCGGCCAGGCGACTGTCGAAACGGCAGTCGAAGCGATGAAGCTTGGCGCTTACGATTACCTCACTAAACCCTATCGCATTACAGAACTCGACGTACGCGTGAAGCAAGCAGCGGACAAGCGTAGCTTGCGAGTTGCAAACCTTCGTCTCCGTGAGCAGTTGGCGCGGCAATCAGCGCTTCCTGAAATCGTGTCAGTGTCGGAGGCTATGAAGGAAGCGGTCAGGCTGATCGAAAGAGTCGCTCCGTCAGAAGCTTCAGTATTGATCACGGGAGAATCGGGGACTGGAAAAGAATTGGTAGCGCACGCCATTCATCGTCTCTCGTCACGTGCGGATTCTTCATTTGTCGATCTCAACTGTGCTGCGTTCCAGGAATCGCTGCTTGAATCCGAACTGTTTGGTTATGAAGCCGGCGCGTTCTCAGGTGC
>DATJKB010000445.1:0-5916 GCA_035491875.1 Pyrinomonadaceae bacterium
AAACACCCGACGCTACCGCGTTACGGTACTGACTATCGACCCACTGGGTTGACTCCATCCAAGCCGACGACAAGCTGAAGCGTATCGGACATTCGTTGAGCTAATCGAACGTGCATCACTTCTTCATTCCGAGCGCACCAAGGTAACCCTCATTGATCCGGCAGTTCCTAAACCTGATCGCTTCCAGATAGTCTCGCAACGCTTTTCGAACCTTTTCCTTTGGCGGTCGATTCTTCCTGACTTCCTCGAATGTAGTCCGGGGATGATCCGCAAATCCAACAATCGCGTCCCAATCCACAGGACGATTGATTGAAACCACACACGACTTGGCGTCCAACTTTTTGTAAGGCCAAAAACACCAACCGATGTTGTTGCTCTCCAAAAGAGTCCTGAACGAAGAGATCCACTCGTCAGTGTTCTCGCCCGACTCACCCATCCACACCGGCACATTGTGCTTGTTACTAAAGTCAACGTACTCCTGAATCGCTGATTGATTTACGTCCATCCAATATTTGTGAAACGTGTAGGCGAGCTTTTTGTCGAATGGCGCGCCGAACACTTTGAAGTTCGTATTCCAACGTGCGCCTCCGAGAAAAACAATATGGTTCGGATCAACTTCGCGAATTGCAGCAACTATCCTCCGATACAGCGGCTCGAGTTTCGACTCGAGATTTTCACCTTCGAAGTAGTGGGCGATTGGTTCGTTGAGGAGATCGTATCCGATGACGGTTGGCTCTCTAGCATACCGTGCGGCGAGTTTGCGCCAAATCTTTACCGTCAAATCCTGACTCTCACTACTTTCAAACAGAAAAGGATAGCCCCAACTGTCGTCGATGTTGTCGCCGGTCTGGCCGCCGGGTGCGCCATGCATGTCGAAGATCACAAACAGACCCTCTTGCTTGCACCACCCGACAACACGATCCAGCAGTTCATAGCCTGGCCCATCCAGCGTTTGCGGCTCTCCTTCTGATACAAACAAACGATAGTTAAAGGGGACTCTTACCGAGTTCAAACCGGAATTCCTGATGAATCTAATGTCGTCGATAGTGATGTAATTATCGCGATACTCTTTCCAGAAACGTTTCCCCTCTTCTTCACCGACCAGCTGGTTAATCAAAGTGTGAATCAAGCGCGGGGAGTTTGCGGTCTTGAACTTAAACATGTAGCCCTCGGGGAGTAGCCAGTTGCCGAGGTTGATGCCTTTCAGCGGAAGTGGCTTACCGTTGGGCGAGATGAATTGTTTACCGCGGAGGGTGACGAACTTCGATTGTGCTTTACCGACAGTACAGGTAGCGAGAGTTATTAGAGCTAAGCTCAGAAACAGCGGGCCTCTGTTGCGGCGAATCATTAGTCGTACGGTCTTTTGGATTAAGGAGAGCGCGCGCATCGTATTCGAGTTAAGCACCACCGGGCAAGATAAAGATGCGTTTGGAGTGACAAGGCGCAGTCGGGAAGGGGGCAAGCTCCGAATCTGATTGTGCTAAGATGCGCCCTCGTTATTCGAAACGTTCATGTCTCGTCTCACCAATAGCGTCGAACTCATTCTGATCAGCTCCGTCATTCTTTTCCTCGAACTCGCGTGTATTCGCTGGTTTCCCGCACACGTCCTGTACCTGACGTTCTTTACGAATGTCGTACTGCTCGCAAGCTTTCTCGGTATGTCGGTCGGTTGCCTGGCCGCAAATCGAAAACGAAACTACTTGCGCTGGACACCCCTGTTGCTCGTGATTGCTCTGGCTGTTGCGCACATGCTTGAGAGTAGCAGCAACTCTTTTATGAAATACGTTGACGTCGGTAACCAGACGTCGCCGCAACAGGTGTACTTCGGCACTGAATATCACACGCAAGACTTATCGCGGTTCGCTATTCCAGTCGAGCTGATTTGTGGCTTTTTCTTCATCGTCATTGCGTTGACCTTTATTGGGCCGGGACAGGAATTAGGCCGCGCATTAAAACGATGGCCGAATCGCATTCAGGCCTACACGCTGAACATTGTTGGCAGCATCGCCGGCATTCTCTTGTTTGGCGTGTGTTCGTGGTTGGAACTTTCGCCCGTTGTGTGGTTTTTGCTCGTCGCTGTCGCAATCAGTTACTTCTTTTTTATTTCACCAGCTCGTCTCTTCTCCCAGACGACACGCGTGCCGGGTTTTGCTGCCGCAGTTTTGTTGATAGCGGCAGTGGCACTGGCCGGGTTCACGCAGGCGCGGATCGGACAGAATGAAGCGCGGCAGATGTGGTCGCCTTATTACCGGATCGATTTCACCGAGAAAGACCTTTCTCTCTCTGTCAATTTGATCCACCACCAACAAATGGTTTCGCGGAATGAAAAGTTTCCTGCGTATGCGTTGCCGCACCTTTTGAACAGAGATTCTGGCGGGCCACCGTTTTCTGATGTCCTGATCATCGGTGCGGGCTCCGGCAATGATGTGAGTCGCGCTCTGCAGTGGGGCGCCCGGCACGTTGACGCCGTTGAAATCGATCCTGCCATCTATCGCCTCGGCCGTCTGCATCATCCCGATCGGCCGTACGATGACCAGCGCGTACAGATTCATCTCGACGACGGGCGTAACTTTCTTCGCGCAACCAACCGGCAGTACGACCTGGTGGTCTATGCGTTGGTTGATTCATTGGTCTTGCATAGCGGCTATAGCAACATACGACTCGAAAGTTTTCTTTTCACCGATCAGACGTTTGCTGATGTTCGTCGTCACCTGAAACCTAACGGAGTTTTTGTTATCTACAATTATTTTCGGCAAGGATGGGTCGCAGCGCGTTTGCAGAAAGGTCTGGAGACGGCTTTCGGCGCGGGCAATCCACTTGTCTTAACGTTGCCACGACGCGATCTGATCGAAGCCGATAAGAGCAGCTTTGGCGATTTCACTGTCTTCGTGGCGGGCGCGACGGCGGCGTTGCGAAGTAGTTTTGAGAAACAGCCCGAGTACGTACTGCGGAGCGATCAATCACCCGGCCCCGATACGCCAAATGGTTTTCAACCGGGCGGCGCTCTGGCTCCTGAATTCATTTCCGACGCCGGCAAGAACTACCATGTCGAATGGCAACGCTTTGGCTTGGCAACAGTGATTCCACCCAAAGAGACGCTGCGGACCGCCACAGACGATTGGCCTTTCCTTTACCTGCGAAAACCGATGATCCCCACGCTGAGCTGGCGGGGAATGATCATCATGGCGATCCTATCGCTGTTATTGATTTTCGCATTCGTTCGTAAGAGTCGAACGACAGTGATGAATAATGCCGATTCGTTTCCTCTCCGAGTCCAACTTTTCTTTCTTGGCGCTGGATTTCTGCTGATCGAAACGAAAGCAGTTGTAACGATGGCTTTGTTGTTTGGGAGCACATGGATTGTAAGCTCCGTCGTTTTTCTGGCGGTCTTGTTGATGATTCTGTTGGCAAATCTGTGGACCGCACAATTTAGCCCGAAGCATTTGTGGCCCTACTACATGGGACTGATGATCAGTCTTTTGCTGAATTGTGTGATTCCGTTGGATTTCTTTCTCGGAATGTCGCGAGTAGTGCAGGTTGTTGCCGCTTGTGCTTTGGTTTTTGCGCCGATACTTTTTGCAGCAGTGATTTTCGCAAGCGTGTTCAAACGGACCAGCGAGCCCGATCAAGCGCTTGGTATTAATATTGCCGGAGCGATGGTTGGCGGACTTGCTGAATATAGTTCGATGCTACTCGGGTTTCAGTATCTCGTGCTGGTGGCTTTTGGGTTCTATATTGTCTCTAGCTTTGGCTTGAAAAGACCGATGCGTATTACTCAATTACAGAACGGGAGCGAAGCGACCGATATGCATAACCAAGCACCCAACGCACGTTGAAATCGGTCGCTTCGCTCCCGTTCTGTAGTTGCTCTGTTCTCGGCGAGTTTGTTTTCATACACGCGCGATCAACAATAGTTTCGTTTAGGAGATCAAAAGAACACTTCGATGTCAGAGAATCTGCGTGTTGGTGTGCTAACCGGAGGGGGCGACGCTCCAGGACTGAATCCCGCGATCAAGGGACTCGTGTATCGAGGCTCAGAGTTGGGCCAAGAGGTGATAGGGCTCTTCGATGGGTGGCGCAGTTTGATAGACCCGCTGCCGGATGTTTTTCCGCTCACGCGAGAAACCGTGCGCCGGTGGGATCGTGACGGCGGCACCAACCTCGGTTCATCACGCACAAATCCATTCAAACAAGTTACGCCAGAGGGTGAGTCAGTCGATCGCTCGAGCGAAGTGCTCGTCAATATCGAGAAGTTGAAACTCGACGCGCTCGTCGTCTGCGGCGGCGAAGACACGCTTGGTGTGGCAGCAAGGTTAGCGACCAGCGGAGTTCAAATAGTTGGCGTGCCGAAGACGATTGATAAAGACATCGCGGGAACGGACTACACGCTCGGTTTCGATACCGCGCTAAGAAACATCACGGAGATAATTGAGAGGTCGCGCACACCGGCGGGTTCGCACGGCTGGGTGCAGGTGATCGAGGTGATGGGACGACACGCGGGACATCTCGCCTTATGGTCAGGCGTCGCGGGCCAGGCACATCTGATCTTGATCCCTGAGCATCCTTTTCGTTATGAGAAGGTGTTCAATCTGCTCATTAGCCGGCACGGAACACCCGAGCTCAGTCGGGGTCTTTCACAAAAGCCACGCTACTCCGTAGTCGTCGTTGCGGAGGGAGCCCGCGCTGAGGATGGTGAGATAATTACGATCGACGACCAACACGATGCTTTCGGTCATGCGCGTCTGGGCGGAATCGGAGAAGTACTTGCGCGGAAAATTGCCAGCGAAACGCCGTACGAAGCGCGTTCGGTTATGCTGGGCCACCCGCAACGAGGTGGTCCACCCAGTCCGGTGGATAAGGTAATGGGCTTGATGTTTGGCGCACGCGCGGCAGAAGCTGTCGCCGCGAAGCAATTCGGCATGATGATTTCTGCTCGTGGTATCGCACCAGCATGTGACTTGTCGCTCATAGATATTCGCGAGGTACTAGGTAAGATCAACACGGTCGACGTCGCTGTTCATTACGATACAGAGCGGTATCATTTGAAAGGTATCGGGATGTGAAATAAATGATTCACGAGGAGAAACGCCATGAAGCGTCTATTCTTGATTGCACCTCTATTGCTACTCTTCGCGACGTCAGTCGTCGCACAAGACTCGTCGAAGCCTGCCGAATCAACCGATTCGAAGCTTATCTACGCTGACTTCCAAAACGCACAGAACGGCCGGCCGGTGAGTAGCCGAGGCGGCCTGACTCGACTAAATCGGTATTCACAGAATTCCGCCAATCCGCCGCAATTCAGCGGGATGGAGAACGTCGATCCGCCCGCGCCCGCACTCGCCCGGGTCACAGATGAAGATCGAGCCGCAGCTTTCAATTATGAAATGCGAATACCAAACGAGTGGGAGGGAGTTAGTCTCGAAGTGTTTGGTCAGCCGGAGAAGGACGGGAAACTCGTTGCGGATGACGTTAGCGGATTCAAATACATCACGTTCCGGATGTTCGCCAAGGGACCTCGAATGATCCGCATCGAATTAATTACTCGCGGCCATGGTGCAAATCTGGACGGGGGCTATCCGATGGCTAATATCCGCGTGCAGGAAGGCTTCAATACCTACAAACTGAAACTCGATTCATTCACTCAGCCGGAGTGGGCCATGCAGCTGGATCTGAAGCGTGACGTTCTGAAGAAGCTGACTTCAATTCAGATCGGCGTGACGTGCGATAAGTGCATAATCGAGAAAGGGACAGTTGTCGTCGACAACATCGCTTTCGAGAAATGAGAATGAAGTAAGTCTTTAGCGCGCGTTTCGGAGCCCGGCTTTGCCGTCTGATGTGAGGCGAGGTTCAGTTTCGCGTAACGTATCGCCACTCGACTCCCAACAAACTCAACTACAGAACGGGAGCGAAGCGACC
>DATJKB010000446.1:0-13493 GCA_035491875.1 Pyrinomonadaceae bacterium
ATGTCCGATACGCTTCAGCTTGTCGTCAACGCTCCCTACAGTCAACCGGATAAGAACGAGAGACTCCTCAGCGGCAAGTGGAACGATTGCGGGAAAGAACCGGCGCCGATTTCGCTGACTTGTGGGAGTTGAGTGTAGAGAACGTTGACGACAAGCTGAAGCGTATCGGACATTCGTTGAGCACTTTCAAAGTTGACCGATTCAGGATGGTGAGTGTGGGGAGCGTCAACGACAAGTTAGCGTATCGGACATCGGTTGAGCAGTTTCCAGGAGGTCGGATGTTATGTATCTCGAGCGGGGGTAAACCGCCCTTCCTTTACCTGCAATTTATGGAAGCTCGAACTCTTTCAGTGAAGCTTGACCGTTGATGTTTTGTACGTTGAATTGCACCCGAAGGCTTGGCGCACGCGCCCCATTAACGTCGTTGCACTGTGGAGCCTTGCCAAGTTCAGTCTGCTTTCCGCATCATGCACTAGTCAACTTTCCCCAATGTCAAACGTTTCAACCCCAACTGTGACAGCGACCGTTCAGGCAGCTGCGGAAAACGTCGTTGCCGACGCCGCTCCAACACCCACTAAACGTCGTTACGATCGTTCAATCATTGAAGGTCCACTGCAACGTGCCGTATGGAAACTTGCGTGGCCGACAATGCTCACAAACGTGATCGGCGGTCTTCAAGGCATGGTGGACCACGTCCTGGTTGGTCGTCTCATTGGCTATAAAGCAAACGCCGCGATCGGTGTCAGCTGGCAAATCATTATCGTCGTCATCGTTTTCATTTCATCGGTCTTCACAGGAATGAGCGTTCTCGTTTCGCGCTTCGCCGGCGCGAATGATGAAGAGAAAGTTAACCGCACTGTCTACCAGGCATTTCTAACTGCCTTGATCATCTCGATCGGCATAATGGCGCCGATTGGATATTTCGCTTCTCCCGCCCTGCTGGATCTGGTTAACGCTGCTCCGGATGTCAAAACTGAGGCGCTCCCCTTCCTCCGGATCATGTTTCTTTTCAGCGTGGGGCTGTTCGTGTTCTTCATGTTAAGCACGGCCTTGCGTTCGGCGGGGGATGCGCGAACGCCGATGGTTCTCGGCATCGCAATGACGATTCTTAACCTCGGCTTGAATCTCGTCTTGATTCGCGGGCTGGGTCCTGTTCCGGCGTTTGGCACTGCCGGCGCGGCAATGGGCACCACAATCGCGTCCGGACTCGTCGCGTGTTATTCGTTTTACAAACTTTGGAGTGGCGCATGGGTAATCTCATTCCCACGCACGCAAGGCTGGGGTCCTGACTGGACCATTATCCGATCACTCTTCAAGTTTGGATTGCCGACCGGCATCCAGGGGATCGCGATGAACATCGGTGGCGTGTTGATGCTGTCGTTTATCGGGTCGCTTGCTCAGAGCGCCGCTGCGCAGGCAGCTTTCTCCGTCTCATACACAGAGCTGTTTTCGCTTGTGACGTGGACGGGCGTCGGTTTGATGGGTGCGGCCGCGGCTGTGGCTGGACAGAATCTGGGGGCAGGAAATCCCGATCGTGCTAATGCAGCAGTTCACGTCGCCGCGCGTTTTGGATTTATTGGCGCAATGTTCGTCGGAATATTCTTCCTGCTTTTGCCCCGACAGCTACTCGCGATCTTCGGCATGTACGACCCTGTGGTAGTCGAGATCGGGGTCCAACTGCTGCGCGTGTTGAGCGTGTCTGGTTTGCTAATCGCCGTCGCGCTCACTTTCACCGGCGGTTTGCAAGGCACGGGCGACACAAAGGGTCCGCTCTACATCTCGATCATCTCGCAGATAGTTGTGCCGCTTGGCATCTGCTTCATAATCAAACAAACAAGCACCCTTGATCCCATTGATATTTGGATCGCGATTCTTTGCGGCCACGCCACTCGGTGCGTGTTAAGCGTCGTTCGTTTCAAACAAGGAAAGTGGCGCACGATTCGTGTTGACATTGGACCGAAAACGAATAAAAGTCCCTCTTAGAAATCGATCCCCAACTACCAAATCAAATCAAACTGTATGAACCGCCGAAAGTTCATTAGCTCAACACTCGCAGCAACAGGCGGTCTGCTCGTTTCTCGTAGTGAAGGAAACGCGCAACGCCTCAGTCCAAAACCCTTCACCGCCTACGACCGACAGGTTCGCGCACTGCTGTCGCGTATGACTCTCCAGGAAAAGATTGGCCAGATGCTTCAGGCTGAACAAGACAAACTCGCCGAAGGCGACATCGAGAAATACTCGATTGGATCGGTCTTGAGCGGCGGCAGTTCGGATCCGAAGAGCGGAAACAGTCTTGAGGCGTGGACAAATTTGTATGATTCACTTCAGTCGCAAGCGCTGAAAACACGGCTTCGCATTCCAATCCTTTACGGAATCGATGCTGTTCATGGTCACAACAATGTCCTAAACGCAGTGGTGTTTCCGCACAACATCGCGTTGGGATGCACACGTAATCCTTCGTTGGTTGAGAGAGCCGCACGCATCACAGCGATAGACGTGAAGGCAACTGGGATCAACTGGACGTTTGCGCCTTGCGTAACAGTTCCGCGCGACGAGCGATGGGGAAGAACATACGAAGGATTCGGTGAAACACCAGAGCTCGCGCGTGATCTTGGTGCAGCTGCTGTCCGTGGTTTTCAGGGAAACGATCTAAGCGATCCGTTAAGTGTGTTGGCATGTGCGAAACACTTCATCGGCGATGGCGGTACTTCTTTCGGAACAGGTCCCAAGAATCAGCTCCTTGATCGCGGCGACACCAAAATCAGCGAACAAGAACTCCGGTCAATTCACATGGCGGGTTACGTGAGCGCCATCCGAGCAGGTGTCGGAACAATCATGCCGTCGTACAGCAGTTGGAATGGAGTTAAGTGCTCAGGAAACAAGCGGCTGCTAACAGAGATTCTTAAGAATGAATTGAAGTTTGAAGGTTTCCTCATCTCTGACTACGACGCCATCGACGAAATGCCCGGTGACTTCAAGACTCAGATCGAGACCTCCGTGAACGCCGGCATGGACATGTTCATGGTCCCGAAGAAGTTCCCACAGCTCTACACGCTGCTACTTGAGCTCGTAAATGAGAAACGCGTCGCTATGTCGCGCATTGATGATGCGGTAAAGAGAATTCTCCGTGTGAAGTTTGCAACCGGTCTGCTTGATAAAGATCGCTCGCCGCTGGCTGACAGAAAACTACATAGCAGTTTCGGATCTGCCGAGCACCGGCAAGTAGCGCGCGAATGCGTTCGCGAAACTCTCGTCTTGCTGAAAAACGACAAACGTACATTGCCCCTGAGCAAGAGCCTGAGGCAAATCGTTGTCGCTGGTAGTAGCGCTGACGATATTGGAAAACAATGCGGCGGTTGGACCATAAGCTGGCAAGGGAAAAGCGGGAACATCACTGGTGGTGGAACTACAATCCTCGCGGCCCTCAAGCAGAGCGTTTCCTCAAACACCGAAGTGGTTTACTCACCAGACGGTTCAAACGTCTCCAAGGCTGATGCAGCGATAGTGGTCGTTGGTGAAGTGCCTTACGCCGAGTTTATGGGCGATCGCGCTAGTCTCAACTTGCCTGACGAAGACTTGGCTGCGATTGAAAGAGTCAAGCGAGCCGGAATTCCGACTATAGTGTTGATGTTCTCGGGGCGGCCAATAATCATCAACCGCGCGCTCGAGCTTTCAGATGCTTTCGTAGCAGCGTGGCTACCTGGAACGGAAGGTCGCGGCGTCACTGACGTGTTGTTTGGCGACTTTCCGTTCAAGGGAAAGCTCTCCTTTTCGTGGCCGCAATCCATGGAACAAATCCCCATAAACGTTGGCGATTCGAATTATCAACCGTTGTTCAAATATGGATTCGGATTGCAGTACTAGCGAACAACCCCCTCGGGAAGAAATTCCGTTACACTTTCGAGGCGCGAATCTCGCTCAACATAATAGCTAAGCTCTTCGAGTTAACAACTTAAGACGCCGTGGCCCGTAGATTCCAATCGGCAATCTAAAATCGGCAATCGGCAATGACAGAAAGGGTACCCACGATGAGATCCTTAGGTCTGGCACTATCGCTTTTTGCTCTGGTCATCCTGGCCTGCAAAACAACCGGTAACAGGAACTCCACAACCACGACAACCTCTCCAACTTCACAAACGACAACTCAACAAGTCGAAAAGCAAAAGCCTGCGCCGGGCACGGGTAATGTGCAGGGCAAAGTCCTGTACAACAGCAAGCCTGTGGAGAATATCGAAGTAAAGTTGTGTCAAACCTTTAATCGCTTCTTCGGAGGTTGCGGCGGCAAAACGATCACTGCCCGCACAGACAAAGACGGTGATTACGTGGTTGCGAACGTAGAACCCGGCACTTACGAGGGCTTACTCGCTCGCGTCTTCGAGACTGAATCGTTTGTGTTCGCAACTACAGGCGTCACTGGAATCAACGCACAGAAATACGAAGTGAAAGCTGATAAGACGCTATTCATTCCGCCGACGAGTTTGTTCAAAGGAGATCTGAAGTTACTTAATCCAAAGCCGGGATCAAAAGTCGGGCAGAACCTCGAGTTGAAATGGCAGGAGTATCCTGACGCAGCGTATTACAAGTTCAGCCTGTTTTCTGAGGACTCGAAGATAACCTCGCCGTATATCAACGAGCGCTCCGAAGGCACGTCTTTCGTGCTCGAGAAGCCCATGCCAAAAGGCATCTATCGCATTGAGATCGAGGCCTTCAACGGCGACGACCGCAAGCTGTCAGAAACGAGCAACGATCTCAAGATGACTGTGAGCGAGGGCTCTTGAGGCCACCGAGGAAACGAGCCGCAGATTTTCACAGATGCTCGCAGATCTGACCCCATGAGACTAGCAGCTTTCGTTTTCTGACCTGCGTTAATCTGCGGAAATCTGTGGCTTAAGTATCATGAATCTATTCGACGCGATCTTCCAGCACAGACCTCAATCGCCGGCGATCATCTACGACGGCTTCGAGACCACGTACGACGATTTACGCCAACACACGCTCCACATGACGACGTTTAACCTCGCGCTTGTTGGAATAGAGCACGGCGATCGTGTTGTGCTCCTACTTTATGATTCACCGGAGTTTGTCGAAGCATTCATCGCCCTCTGCTCAATGGGCGCAATCGCGGTCCCGATCAATACCGCGCTAAGCCTCTCGGACCAACGAGCAATTATCCACAACTGTGGCGCACGACTCATTCTCGCTGAAAAAGATCTTCTCGATCTGTTGCTTACTGACGCTCCTGAAGGACTTCATTTTCCTGAAGACATAATCGAGATCACTCGAAGTTCTTCATCAAGTTCTGATGACTTCAGCGAAGACCACTTTACAATGACGGCATTTACCGGAATGCGTTTTCGCTCGTCTGACATGCGAATGGAGGATTACCGGAAGCGAGCCGAGGCGAACTCAACTCCGAGTTTCGTCGATAATGAATCAGGAACTGCTTTTATCCTCTACACATCTGGTAGTACAGGCGAACCGAAAGGCGCGATGCACAGCCAGGCAGACATGTTTTATACAAACGCCACGTTCTGTCGTGAGGTGTTGCAGCTGACGGCAAACGATCGGTTGTTTTCATCGTCGCGTCTGCCGTTCGCGTATGGACTGGGAAACAGTTTTTCTTTTCCACTACTCAATGGCGCGACGTCAGTCTTGTGTCGCGAAAAACCAACCGCCGAAGTTATCAGTCGGGTTCTAAAAGACGTGCGACCAACGATCTTCTTCGCGGTTCCCGTGGTTTACAACCTCTTGCTCGAGTATCACCATGAAAAGCACCCGCTGGATTGCAGCTCCTTGCGCATGTGCGTTTCAGCCGGTGAAGCTTTACCGGCGCACCTGGGTGAACGCTGGGAAAAGACGTTTGGCGTCCCGGTGCTTGATGGAATTGGATCAACCGAAATGCTTCACATGTTCATGTCCAACAAGCTGAACGATGTGTGCTACGGCAGCAGCGGCAAAGTTCTGTCTGGCTATGAAGCCCGACTACTGGATGAACACGGCGAGCCATCCGCTAAGGGCGCGGAAGGCAATCTGTGGATCAAGGGCTCAAGTGCCGCATCTGGATATTGGGAGCGGACCGAAGAGACTGCGCGCACGTTTGTCGATGGCTGGGTGCGCACCGGAGATCTTTATCGGTGCGACGATCGAGGTTACTGGTTTCACATGGGCCGCAGCGACGATTGTTTCAAGTCGAGTGGGCAATGGGTGTCGCCCGTCGAAGTCGAAGGCGTTTTACTGCGACACGAGAAGGTCGCGCGTGCTGCTGTCGTGGAAGACTTTGACGAACGTTCGCTCGCGTGCGGGTGTGCGTTTGTTGTCAGTCGCAGCGCACAATCTGACCCGGCATTACTGGAGGCTGAATTGCGCGAATTGGCGACGAGTGCATTGCCGAAATTTAAACAGCCGCGCAAATACATTTTCGTGGAAGAGCTCCCTTACACTGCAACCGGAAAGATACAGCGGTTCAAGTTGCGACAATCGTTACGTGAGACGCGTTCAGTATCAACATAGTCGCAGCACAGTCAGTACCGATACGCGGTAGCGTCGGGTCGATTTCCATGCAAGGCGAGCTCATAGTAATGCGGACCCGACGCTACCGCGTATCGGTACTGACTGTGTTGCCACTGCGGACCAAGACATGACAAATGATCTAAGCATCCAGGAAACCTACGCTCCCCAAAACGCCTGTTTCGGTTGCGGGCCGGCAAATCCTAAGGGCCTGCATATTCGCAGCTTTCCCAATGGCGATGAAGTAGTCGCGGTGTGGCAGCCGAGCAAGGAATACGAAGCATTTGAAGGAATGTTATGCGGCGGCATTATCGGCACTCTACTCGACTGCCATTGCAACTGGACGGGAGCTTGGCACCTGATGAACAAAACTGGTGCGAGCACGCCTCCCTGCACCGTAACCGCTGAATACGCTGTTAAGCTCCTAAGGCCGACGCCGACCGACGGCCCAATAAAACTCGCAGCGCGCGTCGTAGAGTCGACACAAGACCGCGCTGTCGTTGAAGGCGAACTGATTGCTCATGATAAAGTGTGCGCTACTTGCCGCGGCACCTTCGTCGCAGTCAAACCGGGTCACCCGGCGTATCATAGGTGGTAGACATGCCTTTCCCAATCCATCGTCCACGTCGCTTACGACGAACTGAAGCACTCAGATCTCTCGTGCGGGAGGCGAAACTTACACGAGACGATTTCGTGCTGCCGTTGTTTGTTTGTTCAGGAACGAATGTGCGTCGCGAAGTGTCGTCAATGCCCGGCGTCTTCAATCTTTCCGTCGACGAAACCGCCGCAGAAGTCTCCCGTGCCTTCGACATGGGCATTCGCAGCGTAATCGTGTTTGGTCTTCCGGAAGCTAAAGACGAAATCGCTTCGGGCGCATATGCGGAAGACGGCATCGTGCAACGCGCTCTCCGCGCGATCAAGAAGTCAACGCCTGACGTGATCGCGATGGCCGACACTTGTCTTTGCGAATACACGTCGCATGGACATTGCGGCGTTGTTCGAGATAACGACGTCGTCAATGATGAGTCTCTGAAACTGCTTGCGAAGACCGCTCTCAGTCAGGCGGAGGCTGGCGCTGATGTCGTCGCGCCTTCCGCGATGATGGATGGGCAGGTCGCTGCGATTCGCGAAGCACTCGATAACAGCGGGTTTGAACACACGCCCGTCATGGCGTACGCAGTCAAATATGCGTCCGGCTTTTACGGACCATTTCGCGAAGCCGCTGACAGTGCTCCTGCTTTTGGCGACCGTCGCGCTTATCAGATGGATCCACCCAACGCGCGTGAAGCGATGCGCGAAGCTCAGCTCGATTATGAAGAGGGCGCCGATATCCTGATGGTGAAGCCGGCAACTGTCTATCTCGATGTGTTACGAATGGTAAGAGAGCGATTCGATTGTCCACTCGCCGCATATCATGTCTCAGGCGAATACGCTCTGATTAAAGCGGCAGCCCAAAAGGGCTGGATCGACGAACAGCGCGTGATGTTGGAAACATTAACCAGCATCAAGCGAGCAGGCGCCGACATAATCCTGACCTACTACGCCCGCGAAGCCATTAAAGCTCTTGGATAGATTTATTCTCCTGTGCAAGAATGACCTCAATTCGAACCTCACATCTCAGGAGCGTCTCAATGACAAACGAAGAAATGCACCGAACAATGGAGTTCATAGTGGAGCAGCAGGCTCAATTCGCCGCAAGTATCCAGCGGGCGGAAGAGGAGCGAATCCGCGACACTCCACGCCTCACGAGATTGGAACAAACGTTTCAGGCTATTGCAGAGTTGGCTCAAATCACTGAGGGGCGTTTAGATAAACTGGAGGAGCAACGAGTCCAGGACAATGAGCGCAACACTAGACTGGAAGATTCTTTCGTGCTTCTAACGCACTTGGCGCAAACAACGGATGCCCGTTTAGAAAGATTGGAGCAACCGGGCGGCTAGCCCCAGCAACCCGCAGGCTGCGGGAAGCTTCTAAGGAGACATTCTGCGGGAGATTACGGCTTGAGAACGTTCAAAATCCCCGACATGCGACACCTGAAACGGCTGGGCGTGCTGGCGTCATTAAGTCTCACGGTGCTGGTTACAAACGTCTTTTCGCAATCCGGGAGGCGAAATAAGCCTTCGGTTCCAACCGCAACAATCGCTGAAGACGCGACCGCTACCAATCCCAGTGGCAGAGAACTCTCGGAAAGAGTCACGCTTCTCGTCGGCCATCAATTCACTTCGAGGCGAATGAAGAGCGAAGAGGCTATTCTTCAAAACTTCGTCAAGCAACTGAATGAATTCAGGAATGTAAGTGCGACAGCAATTGGTGACCTGAATAGTGAACAAGCACGAAAACGTGCGAAGCAGGAAACCGAAGCGACCGTTCTGCTCCTCCAGTTTGACGCCGACAGCTTTCAAAAAGGCACTTACATTCTCAACTCTCCCGATATGGACGTAGACGTTCATACTTTTGCTGCGGTAACGGGCCAGCAGAAGTTTAAAGGGAAGGTTTACTACAAGGCCCAGGCAGGGCCGAATGTTAGAAGAGACAACTGGCCTGGCGGCACTCCAATAAAAATCACCGCTGAAGCTGTGGGCGTCGAAGCCGCAGAACAAGTGCACGACTGGCTGCTGCTTGAAGAGTTGCGGAAGAAAAAGCCTTAAGAGATTTTAGACAGGATTTCAGGATTGCAAGATTTAAGAAAGGGAAAGGGGGAAGAGGGCAAAAGCTAAGAGAGAACCGGCTCAGAAGTACTCAAGCTTGGTCGTCTACCTTTTTCCCTCTTTCCCTTTTTCAATCTTGTAATCCTGAAACCCTGTCTAAAGCTCATCCAGCGCCTGGACCAATCGGTCCAGTCCTTCAACCAGCGTTTCGGTCTCAACCGCAAATCCAATTCGAAAATGATCCGGCAAATCAAAGAACCTTCCGGGCACAACTGATGTCTCGTATTTCGTGCGCAGCAAGTCGCACAACTCATCGACAGTTCCCTTCTTCAAACGCGGAAACATTGTGGTTCCAAACTTAGGCCGCACGGCTTCGAGATCCTCACGCGAATCCAGAAAATCATTCATTAACCGCCGATTGTGATCGAGCAGCTGCTTGGATCTGGCAGCAATGCCGTCGATCTGTTGGAGCGCCAATACACTCAACCGCTCGCCCGAATGCACTGGCGTTGAAGCAAAGATATCGTTTAGCAGCCACATCCTTCTCGCCAGCTCAGGTTCCGCAAAAGTCCAGCCGCAACGTAGTCCACTGAGACCGAACGCTTTAGTCAAACTACTGGTAATCACAAATTCCGGACCAAGTTTGAAAGCAGTGCGTGGACGCTGTTCGAACAACGTCTCAATGTAGACTTCATCAACCAGCACACGGGCGCCATTGCGACTCGCAAGTTCCCCAATTGCTTTCAACGTTTCGTCACCGGTCAAAACACCACTCGGGTTATGAAGGTTAGTCAACACGATCAATCGAGTCTTTGGCGTTAAGAGTTCTTCGATTACTTCTGGTAAGACTTCGAAGCGTTCGTCGAACGTGCGCGGGAACCGTTTGATTTTTGCTCCGAGAAACTGCGCGGTTGCCAACATCGGCTCATACGCAGGTGATTCAAAAAGAACTTCATCGCCGGGATCAATCAGTGCTGCGATCGCGAGATGATTCGCGAATGAAGTCCCGGCAGCAGTCACGATCGATTCTGTTTCGACGCCGTACCGAGCACCGATCAATTGCATCAGAGGCTCATAGCCGTAGCCGCCGTCAGTAATCTCAAGTTCGTCAAGCGACACATGCAGTTCTTTGAAAGGAAGGTTCGGCATTCCGCTCGTCGCTAGATTGAATATCGCGTGTGAGCGCGTCTTCGCCCAGTTCATGTACGACGAACCCATTGCGCCGCGTGGCTCGCTCATGCTCGACTCCTGCTCCGCCAGAAAAGATAAGCCGGAATGCCAGCGAGAAGAATAGCAACTCCGATAAGCGTATTCCCGGGATAACGATAGATCGTATTGATTACAACCAACCAACATGCTGCGACAAACAGCGCAGTGGTGAACGGATGACCGGGCACCTTCGTAATCCGTCGTTCTTCCTGATTCGCGATCGATCGTTTGCGAAAGACAAAGACGCAACATGCTGTTAGGCCGAAGAAGATGAAATCCATTGAGACGACGTAATTGAGGATCTGCTCGTACCGACCCCAAAAGGCGATGATTGCGGCAAATACTCCCTGAAGAATGATCGCAACCAGGGGCGCATGTGTTTTGGGATGAACCGTAGCGACGGCTTTGAAGAACAGTCCGTCGCGCGCCATCGCGAAATAAACTCGCGGGGCCGTCAGCATGCTCTGGCTTAGGAATCCAACCGTCGAAATCGCAATCGCGGTCGCAATCGCACGGGCGCCGAAATTCCCAAGCGACTTGCGCATAACATCCGTCGCGGGTGCATTCGTTGCTGCCAGGCCATTTGGTCCAAGTACGTGCAAGTAGACGAAGTTTGCGGCGAGGTAAAGCAAAATGACACCGATAACTCCCAGGATCAACCCGCGCGGCAAATTCCTTTCCGGCTGTTTGATTTCAGACGCGACGAAAGTCGCGGTCTGCCAGCCGCCGTATGCAAACAGAACCGGAACCATCGCTGCTCCAATCGCTGTGAGTAAGTCGAACCTCGAGGAATTCTCGATGGCAACCGACTGAGCGGTTCTATCGAATGGCGGCAACAGTAATCCACAGACTACGAGCGCAACGATTGCGACAATCTTCAGCACCATGAAGATACTTTGAACGGTGCTCCCGGCGCGCACACCGAGGCAATTGATGATTGTTAGAAGCGCCAACACAATCGCCGCCAACAACGCATCGGATATAGGCAAGGGCGCCATTTCAAGAAAATAACGCGAGAACGTGACAGCCACCGCCGCCATGCCGCCGGTTTGAATCACAAGCAACAGTACCCAGCCATAAAGAAATGCGACAGATGGATGAAATGCTTCACGAAGGTAGGCGTACTGTCCACCAACATCGGGACGGCGTGACGCGAGTTCGGCCCAGATGAAGGCGGCCGCCAGAGCGATTAAGCCGCCAAGCGCCCAAACGCCGAGGATTAAAAGCTGGCTGTGGACCTGACGTGCAACAACATAAGGGTTAATGAAGATACCGGACCCGATGATGCCACCCATCACAATCATCGTGGCATCAAACAATCCGAGTCGTCGGACCAGTTGTGGCTGATTAGTTGCTGCCGAAGCAGGAGTCATCGATACTCAAGCGGTCGTTGAGTTGATTGCAAGGGCGCCTGAAGGTATCGCAATACAGCTTTAAGTTCAATATGCTCGATAGTCTCAGTTTTGATTCCTTCACGTTGGCCGCGTGGTTGACGCTCTTTCCTTTAACGTATCTCGCACACGTTATTGAAGAGTATTGGGGTGGCGGCGGTTACTCCAATTACCTGATGACAAACTACTGCGTCGAGCTCTCGCCCGAACACTTTGTCAGGCTGCAAGCTCTTGGAGTGTTACTAATGGGATTGGGAGTTATTGCCGGATTAGCTCTAAAGTTTCCACTGACGATGGTGGCAATCCTTAGCGCGATAGTGCTTGGCAACGCTATGGTTCACACGATCAGAAGCGTTCAAGGTCGGACGTACACACCGGGATTGGTAACCGCGCTTGTCCTTTGGCTACCGCTTGGTAGTGCGTCGCTGCTAGCGGTGTGGCCGTTCATATCTGCGGGCAAATTCATACTGGCGCTTGCCGTTGGCATTGTAACCAACTGCGTGGTTGAGCTGATTACCACACGGCGCAACGTGATTTCGTAACTCGAAACCCTCAGCGAAGCCCTTCAATTGGTTGGCCAAACGTGAATTCAACCACGTGACCATCCGGATCACGGATCATCGTGAAGTAACCTACCACACCGCCGTAGTCCGTGGGCGGTTCCACAAGGATTCCGAGTTCCCTTCCTTTTTGCGCGATCTCGTTAATCTGTTCGCGTAATTCACACTGAAATCCCAGATGGTCGATCCGTGATGTGACCTCACCCTGGCCCAGCACGAGAAGAAAAACAGGATTCGTGCCGGGCGCAGTTTCAGGGCCGAGCCAAACTGTCCCACCGCCCTCAAGACGACGATCCCGCAACACTCGAAGATCGCAAAATGAAGTGTAGAACTCGATCGACCGATCAATATCAGAGACGGTTATCGTTATGTGAGTCCATCGCTTCGGCATTGCGACGCTCTATGGAATGCGGTGGCCCGGCACCGCTTTGTTAACTCGTGGCTTGCCGCAACCCTTAAATCTACTGAAGGGTACCGGGCCACCCCACTCCAAACAGACAAATAAGAAGTTCACTTCGTCTTCGCTTGCTCAAGTACAAAGCCTTCGAAGTTCACGACGACATTAATCAACTGACATAGCGGTCTGGTTGGCCGAATGATCAAGTGCACACTAAAGCATTGACCGTTCTTCAGACAACAGGTCAACGCTGCGAACTGATCTTTGCAGGTCCGGTTGGCTTCACAAAGGAGTTCTCCTCGATGCTTGCAGTTGAAGTCGTCGATGCAAGCTTCCAACGAATCGAAGGTTGGTCCAGCGTGCGGTCCTGGCGGCGGAAAGGTGTCCTTGCTGATTGCTGCGCCGGTATTGAAATCCGTAACGACAATCGCCAGGGTCTTATCCGAGCGCGTGAGTTCAGTCTTGGAAACCTGAGTGGTGTTTCTTCCCTTGTCTTTAACGCTCGTGTATTTCAGAACAATATTGTTTGTGTTCGGTTCGAGCCTAACTACATTCTTCAGGTTGCGGTTGGTGAATGACGAAACGATTTGCGTGTCGTCTTCTTTTCTTTCGAAGTCGAACTGCGAAACGTCAGCTCCCTTCAATGCGTTTGTCAGTTCAGCTTTTGGATCCGACTGCGTGACCGGCGACGGCGACGACGAAGGTGGCACCTGGCCAGTTTGGGGATTGCACGATGCAACTAAAGCCAGCGCAAATGACGCAGTTAACAATGGGAATACGA
>DATJKB010000447.1:0-4119 GCA_035491875.1 Pyrinomonadaceae bacterium
ATCATCGTTGGGATGAATCGGCTTCTTGCTTCCCAACTTTCCGCCGGCGAGTTCGATCGCACGATTCGATATCACCTCGTTGGCATTCATGTTGGTTTGCGTGCCGCTGCCCGTCTGCCAAACCCGCAAAGGAAAATGCACGTCGAGTTTTCCTTCAATAACTTCGTCACACGCCTGAACGATCAAGCGGGCCTTTTCGGGCGCCAACTTGCCCAGATCTTCATTAACGAGCGCCGCCGCCTTCTTGAGAATGCCCAGGGCCCGAATCAATTCCCGCGGCATGCGGTCGTCGCCGATATTGAAGTGGATTAGGGAGCGTTGAGTTTGAGCGCCCCAGTATTTATCAGCGGGGACCTCGATTTCTCCCATCGAGTCGGTTTCGATTCTTACTTCAGCTTTGGTTTCAGGGGATTGTTGAGCCATGGCGGTTCACTGAGTTAATAGTAGCAAAACGTGTCGTGAATCAGTACCGGCCGCCATTGTTCGCCATCTTGTGTGATAGGCCTCCGGTGTTATAGAGTCATCGCGGTTTCAACGCACTCTAGTCCCCCAAGACAAAAAATATGACCCCACAATCAAGGGTTCCCGGTACCTTGAGCACCGACAACCGCGTTCTGATCCTCGTGGTCGAACGGAATCCAGCCGTGCAACGACTGGAGCGGTACTTTCTTGAACACGCTGGCTACTCCGTCGAATTCACCAATGATGGGCTCAGTGCGCTTGAGCGTGCTCGGGAATTAAAACCCGCAATCCTGGTAGCCGAAATACTCGTTCCGGCGCTCGATGGTCTAAGTCTGTGTCGCGCAATAAAGGCTGACGCGGCCACGTCGCATATTCTCGTGCTCATCTTTAGCCACTTACACGCGGAAGACCGGGCTCGTGAAGCTGGAGCTGACGCGTTCCTGATCAAACCCTTGAATGAAGAGCTGCTGATAGAGACAGTCCAAAAACTGGTTAGTCAGGTCAGCACGGAGAAAGGCACCCGATGACCCAGAAGGTATCAGGCGGTTCAACTGGCTTGGATGAAGTTCTGATGGGTGGGATTCCCGCAAACACGATCACCATACTCATGGGAGCACCCGGCAGCGGCAAAACAATCCTTGCGGAGCAGATCGCTTTTCATAATGCCAGCCCGGAAACACCGGTTCTGTATTTGACTACTCTCGCGGAGCCCCTCGAAAAGTTTATCGTACATGGCAACAACTATTCATTCTTTGAAACTTCGAAAGTTGGAGTGTCTGTTTTCTACGAAGATCTCGGATACATGATCCGTGAGACAGGCATCCAGACTCTGGCAGAAAGAGTCACCGATCTTCTGGTGAAGTACAGACCAAAGTTACTCTTCATTGACTCGTTCAAAGCACTACACGAATTGTTGACATCTGAGACTGAGCGGCGCACGGTCATCTACGACTTAGCTACTGCCCTCTCCGCTTATCAGTGCACCAGTTTTCTCATTGGGGAGTATGCGCCGGGAATGGTGACAGAGCTGCCTGAATTTGCCATCGCCGACGTGGTTCTCAATATGATGCGCCACATAACCAACGTTCGCGAGCAACGATTCTTGAGAGTTGAAAAGATTCGCGGATCTGATTCCATTCAGGGCATGCACGCGTTCGCAATTAGTGCTGACGGAATAAAGATCTTTCCTCGCATACTGACCCCCCGTTTCTCTCCAACCTATAGACCAAAGGTGGAACGTGTTAATACCGGAATCAAAGGTCTCGACGATATGGTGGCCGAAGGATTCTGGCGCGGGAGCACTACGCTGATTGCAGGTCCTAGCGGCGCGGGCAAAACGATCATGGCCCTTCACTTCATCCGTCAGGGTGCGCTGCAGGATGAACCGTCGCTGTATTTGGGATTTCAGGAGAATCCGATGCAGATGGCACGAATTATGCACAACCTGGGTTGGGATACCGAAGCCCTGATCAGTACAGGCAAGCTCGAACTAATGTATCGCTCGCCGGTCGAAATGCAGCTGGATCAGGTTGCGGCCGAGTTATTTGGCCGAATTCGGGCAGGAAAGGTAAAACGCGTGGCCATCGATGCCCTCGACGACCTTGAGCGATCGAGCGTCGATCCGCAGCGCTTTGCGGACTTTATCTATGCACTTATACAGTGGTTCGCGGTCGAAAACGTTACTTGCATGCAGACGGTCGAGTTGTCCCATCTGTTCGCCGTGAGCGGCACAAATGTGACCCAGGAGCAGGTTTCAAACATGTGTGACAACCTCGTAGTTCTTGGTTTTAACACAGAACGCGATGAACTTCGGCGCAGTGTCCGAATCTTGAAGACGCGTGGTAGCGCTCATGATGAGCGAGCGCACACGCTCGAAATCAGCGGACGCGGCGCGGCGGTCACAAAGGCGAAGGCGAAGTAATGCTGGAAACAGGCGATGTAATGGTGGAAACAGGCATCAAACCCACTAAGAAAGAACCTTACCGGCGGCTCGCGGAGATCAATCGTGCGATAACGACATCACTCAACTTCGATCAAGTTCTTAACCTTATTGCGACAAATGCGCGCCAACTGATTGACGCAGATAAAAGTCTGGTTCTTCTCATCGACGAAAGTGGACTTCTTCGCGTTCGCGCGTCGGATGGTGTCGACGAAAACGTGATTAGTTCTTTCGCGGGTCGTCTCGAAGAAGACGTTGTAAAAGAGTTGCGCGATCTGTTGCGCGTCGATCCAACACATACACTCACGCCAATACCGATCATCGACAATGAGTCGCTTGATGGTCTGCTTGTGGTCGTGCGTAGCTCGCCAGTCGATGAAGACGAAAACTGGCAGTTGTCAGCCCTTGCGGATCAAGCGGCGATCGCCCTGCGAAACGCACGGCTCTATGAAATCGATCTAGGTGTAGCAAATCGCGAGCGCCGCGAAACATTGCAGGCACTGCGCGCATCACGCGCACGCATCAGTCGCATACTCGAAAGTATTACGGATCTCTACTTCTCAGTCGATAAAGACTGGCGGTTTGTGGATATCAACCGGCAGGCTGAGCTGATGTTTTGTAAAAGCCGCGATGAGTTGATCGGTAAAGTGATTTGGGAAGTGTTTCCCTTCTCGGGTGATTCGGTTTTCTACGAGAACTCTCTAAAGGCTCTCGACAAGAACGTCCCCGTGCATACAGAGGTGGTGTGGAACGCTTTCCCCAACGCCTGGTTTGAAGCGCATATTTATCCATCGCAGAGCGGTCTCTCTGTTTACCTGCGCGACATCACGGCGCGCAAAGAAGCAGAGGCGAGTCGGCGCTTCCTCGCCTCGATCGTTGAATCTTCGGAGGATGCAATCGTCAGTAAGGACCTCAACGGCATCATCAACAGTTGGAACCGAGGCGCCGAGCAACTTTTCGGCTATACAGCGGAAGAGATTATCGGTAAGCCCATTACAACTCTGATCCCGGAAGGTCGATTCGATGAAGAGCCGGCGATTCTGGCGCGGATTCGTTCTGGTCGTGCTGTTGAACATTACGAGACTATTCGCAAACGAAAAGATGGAACACTGATCGACATCTCGTTGAGTATCTCGCCGATTAGAGATGAATCGGGGACGATCATAGGTGCTTCCAAGATTGCTCGTAATATCACCGAGCAGAAACGAGCTCAAGAATCAATACTGTTCCAGGCTAGTTTGCTCGACGCCGTTGAAGAAGCTGTTATCGCCACCGATCTAAACGGCAGGATCATCTTCTGGAACGCATTCGCTGAGCATCTGTTCGGTTGGGCGTCTCGGGAAGTGTTGGGCGGCAACATCGTAGAAATAGTTCCCTCCTTTTCTTCAAAGGATCACGCTGCCCTGATCATGGAACAACTGCGTGAAGGCCAAAGCTGGTCTGGTGAAATGATTCTCCAGCGTCGCGACGGTTCGGAATTCCTCGGTGCGATTACCGATTCACCGATCTTTAATGAGAAAGGCCAATTTATTGGCGTTGTCGGAGTATCGTCAGACATAACCGCAGCCAAACACGCAGAAGAAGAACGCGCGCGACTGCTTGAAAGTGAACGATTCGCGCGTATGGAAGCTGAAGCGGCAAACCGTCTCAAAGACGAGTTTCTCGCCACGTTGTCACACGAGTTACGCAATCCCCTAAACGTAGTGATTGGTTACGCC
>DATJKB010000448.1:0-5469 GCA_035491875.1 Pyrinomonadaceae bacterium
AATCTCCTGATTGCGCCGAAGGTCAAAGACCGAACCAGGGGCACAGCCCGTGATGAGAGACGCGCGGTTATGGCGAGGCCGAGCCATCGCCTCACATCGGGCGGCAAAGCCGTACTTACCTGAAACTAAACTATTCGATGCGAACCCGTTTTACTTTAATCAAGCCGATGACGTTCGCGGCCGTGACCTGCCTTGCGGTGTTTTCTTGCGCCTCTGCCTTCGGCCAACGTCGACGGACTCCACCGAGTCCGCAAACTCGTCCGCCTGCAATCGACTATTCCAAGTTCTCCCACGCCACGCAGAAACATCAGGGTGCGTGCAATACCTGCCACAAGATGCCGACAGACAGCTGGCAAAAGACACGTGCTTATCCAGACATAACTGACTATCCGGATCATGCGGCGTGTGTGAGTTGCCATCGACCACAATTCTTCAGGTCAGATCGACCAGTCATCTGTTCAGTCTGTCACACGAAAATTTCACCACGCGACGACGCTCGATTTGCTTTCCGAAAACCTGACTCTCTTCTTCAGTTCTCAATCATCTTTCCGCACGACAAACACCAGGACGTGATCGCGCAGTTGCAACCTCCGCTCGTTTTCCGCCGCGCCACGTTTAATCATCGTGTTGACGACAAAGCGCAGCTCTATAACAACTGTACGATCTGTCATATTCAGCAAACAGACGCGCCAAGGCCGCCAAATAACGCTTGGGCCGACGGCTTCGTGCCAGACACTGCCAGCTTCAAAACAGCACCATCTGGTCACGCATCTTGTTTTAATTGCCACTGGAAGTCGCAGCAGCCGATCGGCGGCAACTGCGCCGGTTGTCATGCACGCGCCGCCAACCCTTACCTCGCTGCCAACAGTCCGGTCAGGATTTCTTTAAAGTTCAATCATGAACGCGGAGGCGAAAAGAAGAACCACGTGGCTGAATGCACCACCTGCCACATCAACATCACAAAGTCAGCAACGCTCAGAGGACTTAAACCGGATGTGCCAATCACTGCTTGCACCGAATGCCATAACAAAGATGGTCTACGGCAGGATGTAAGTCGCGAGCTTACGGCAATCGACAAGAACCCCGCGTTTGTATGCGTGTACTGTCATACGTCAGAGGTAGGCAAACGTGATCCACCGCCGCGTCACTATTTGATTGCGGAACGTCCGCCCTTATCGCGCAAAAACATCAAATGAATCGTCTGCTCCAACTGGCTTCGAAGACGCGCGTGGCAGTAGTCTGCGGCGCGTTGGGAGTAGTCCTTCTTATCGCGGCGACAGGTCATGGGCCTCGTGTCCGCGGAACAACTGAGGCTGCGTCAGTTCAAGATCCAAATCAGGATTACTCAAAGTTCCTGCATTCGAGTCAGAAACACGCATCACTTGGTTGCACAAACTGTCACGATCGAACGGCAGACAATTCCATCACACCGCGATTTCCGGGCCACAAGGCCTGCACCAGCTGCCATCTGGGCCAATTCACTACGCCGGCAATTCCGATGTGCATGATCTGTCACTCCAACACGAGCGGTAGCAATCCACCGTTGAAAAACTTTCCTTCAGATTTTAATGAACCGTTCAATGTGAAGTTTGATCATGCACAGCATCTGACAACAGCTGCCCGTCCGAAGAACGGCTGTGCAGGCTGTCATGCGACACCAATCAATCGCAGCCTGGGATTCTCGATTCCAGTAAACCTGAACGCGCATACCGTTTGTTATTCGTGCCACACGCCGAACAGCAAGAGCTCCGCCGGTCGTGAAATGGCCTCATGCGGCGTTTGTCACGATCAAAAGAGATATGCACGAACGTCAACGAACGCCCGCGCGTTTCGCTATTCCTTTAGTCATGCCAAACATGGCCCACGCGAGCGACTAGCCTGTACCGATTGTCATCAGGCTACGGCGGGAGCTCCACAATCAAGGCAAGTGACCTCACCAGGAACCGCAGAACATTTCCCTTCGGGTCGCGGGATGAACTGCGTCACGTGTCACAATGGCCGTCGATCGTTTGGTGGAGATCTGGGATTTAAGGATTGTCGCCGATGCCACACGGCCGCAACATTCCGCATGCCTAACTGAATGTCCGATACACTTCAGTTTGTCGTCAAGGTGCCCAGGCGTCTACCTGCGATGAAGTTGAGTCTCACCGAACGTTGACGACAAACTGAAGTGTATCGGACACAAAAAAATTGACACCTCTACTGGGCCGTATTTAAGATTCGAACCAGTGCTCTCCCTTCTAAATTCAAACAGCAGAGAAGGATTCAAATGAAGCTATTCATCATTGCTCTGACCCTCGGTTGTCTCGGATTGGTGCTGGCATGCTCAAAAGCCCCAACCGCAGCTTTCGTCCAAACACAGACAAAAGAAAGCAAGACTCAACCAAAGGAAACGGTGCTTTCGAAAGACAGCCAGTCAGACAAATATGGGGATGTCCCGTTCAATCACGAGAACCACGCAACGAAGAATTACAACCCGGCGGGCACCGCACCACTCACCTGCATTGAATGTCACCACACAGATCAACCTGCTGCGGATCTGAAGGCGCCCTTGAAAACTTCAGAGCGCGCCGTGGTTTTGACAGCAGCGGCGTTGGAGCCTGCTGACGCGAAGGCTGTGAAGAGTTGTCGCGCTTGTCACCTGCAAGCCGGCGACGATAGCGCGCCAATGCCAACGGTCCAATATCCGGATAAGCCCGCACCGACGAAGTTGAACAATGAAGTCGCCTATCACCTCAACTGCAATCTCTGCCACGACAAGGCCATTGCCGCACGACCTGCGCTAAAAGGCAAAGTGCCAGGATCAAATGACTGTATCCCGTGCCACAAACCAGTGAACTAACAGCGGCAGGAGCAGGAAGAATTAAGCCGCAGATTTCGCAGATAAACACAAATCAGAAGTTAGATCGAGTTCTAATTGGTTAATTCTGATCTGTGTTTATCTGTGAAATCTGCGGCTGAACTCTTCCTGCTCTTGCCTACTGCTCTTTACTCCCTATATTCAGCAGACAGCATCGGCGTGCCCCAACGTCTCTTATCCTTGATGTGTTGCATGTGGCATGACGCGCAGTTGGGCTTGTCGGCGGCTATCAACCCACGATTCGTCCCCGCCGCAGTTCGACCGTTATGACATGAGCCACACGTAGTCCTGGGCGTTTGACGATCAATCGGATCGAACGATTTGTGGCAACTCGAACACGACAGGTTTCCTTCGGAACTTCCTGGCATTCCCGCCAGCAGCTTCACCCGCTCATTATGAAAAGCGTGAAACTGTTTGGTGCGCCACTTCGCATCTGAGTCAGACGGTAGGCGCGTAACCACCATGTTTCTGAGATTCCATTCTTCTTCATTCACCGACTTCGGACTCCACGCTCCGTTCACTACCGGATAACCAAATGTTCCCCCGTGTGGGGTCGACACGCGTTTACCCGAATACGACTTCTGATTACCGTCATTATGGCAGCCAGCGCATGACACCAGCGCTGCCTCGCGCGCACTGTACTCATCTCCATGATGTTCTGAATGGCAATCGACGCAGCCAATGCCGGCCGCTTCGTGTGGAGTAATCACAGTAGCCACAAACGCTTCCGTGTTATGACACGCTGCGCACTGCGCTTCGACATGACCTTGCCACGTATGACAACCAGTGCACGCACCCTGATTCGCGCGCACGGCAATCGGAGGAGTCAAACTCATTGCGTTGGTAGCATGCGGCTTTGATATGGGTCCCGGAGTGTAGGCCTTGGTGTAGGAGTAAGTCGCCACTACCGCGAGCACGCCAACGATCAAAACCGACCAAACAAAGAAACTGATGGGCCAGCCGGACGTCAGATCTGTTGTAGGTAGCCAGTTGAATTGTGCTTTGCCGGAACGTCGTTTGCCCCTGGGAAATAGCGGCGACGGGCGGACCATCTTTCCTGCTTCGCGGATCCGCTTGTCCCAAAAGATGTCGAGTGTTTTTGTTCCGGCGACCGGACTTGCCCGTGGCTTAGCTGCTTTCTTTCCACTTTGAGGGATGACGAGATTGTCAGTACTCAAGCCAGGACTGCTTACATCGACGTCTGATATAACCGTGCCGATTAAAAGCGAAACACGCAACACAAGCGCTTCTTCTGTGTCGTCGACTTCCAGCTTGAATGGACCAACTCTCAGCACGTCACCGGGAGCAAGCGCCTCGTTCTCAGTCACTGCTCTTCCGTTGAGGAGTATCGGGTTGCCTGATCGCAGCGGGAAAAGATAGTAGTCGTTGTCAATCTGCTTTATGCCGGCTTGCACGCGCGACACTGACGGGTGATTCAGCAACACCTCACAATCCCGCAGCCGGCCGATCAACAGCCCCTCAGTGAACATCGTGACCGGATCAGTCAACAGATCGTCACGAATGATGACGTATTTGTTTCGCGAAGCCATTCGAGGTTCAGTTACCTCATCCGAAAGAAAACAACTTGAATGATATGAACTGTCATTAGTGCAAGCATTAAAGCGGTTGAGATCACATGTGGCGGAATCCAAACGCGCAGGGATTTGTGCAGTAGCAAAAGTGCATCGACGCGTCGGAGCGTTACCGTAGTCTCAACTGCGGAGATCAAGAGCTCACGCTCATCGTCCGTCGCGATGCGTGCTGTTCGTTCCTTAAACTCTTCACGCGCCTGGGCCAACTGCGCCTTGAGATCCTGCCGCTTAAGAATCTGCTGCCATAAGAACCCGCGACCCATGAAGCGTGGATAGATTCGCTCCTCAATCTCCTCCCGAACCCAGCCCTCGCTCTTCTTCACAATCTCGGCGCGTTCTTCCTGCAACTCGTTACGTCGTGCTTCGAGATCTTCGACGAGAAGCGGCTCGCCTTCGATGCGCGTCATAATGCGTGGAGCAACCAGGTAAAAGGCGACGCCAAGGAGTCCTGAAAGAATGACGACATCGAACGTTAGATAAAGTGCAGTCGTGAGCAGACCACCAGTTTGTTTGCCGCTGTGTAGCAACAACACAACCCCGGCGGCGACGCCGATATAACTATGGACTAGCAGCCAGTAACGCAATGCGCCAGCTCTGCGTCTGTAGATCTGTTTACGCATCGGGTACGTCATCACAACGAGGATTCCAGCTAAACCCGAAAGCCCCGTAACCCATCGCATTGTTAACCAGCTACCCCAGCCAACAACCACCGGTTCGTCGAATCCCAACCGCGTCAATCCGAAGATAGTGGCGACGACAGCCGCGACTACAAGGGATCCTCCAATTATGTGCCAGGCCCGTGACAGGGGATCACTCTTATGAATATTCCGTCCGATCGCGTGTGTCTGATCTTTGATGACTAGTCCCTGAATGGCCCCAATCTCATCGAAGTATTCGATTGGGTTGACACGAACGAGCGCGCCTGTGGGACAGTTCTCCTCACACGAGTAAGCCTGGCGACTCGCACCCGCAGGATTGAGTCCGGTGTTTTGACAAAGGTTGCACTTTATCGCCACC
>DATJKB010000449.1:0-3826 GCA_035491875.1 Pyrinomonadaceae bacterium
GAAGTAACGATCATCTGTTCGCCGAATAATCCGACGGGCTGTGTGATCTCCGACGAAGACCTCTCGCTGTTGTTGTCGGAATCGAAGGGGCTGATCGCTGTCGACGAGGCCTATCACGAGTTTGCGCAACATTCAGTTGCCGGCTTGTTGGCTGAATTCAAGAATCTGGTTGTTTTGCGAACGTTTTCAAAGGCGATGGCGCTTGCCGGCCTGCGGGTTGGTTATTTGTTGGGTGACACGCAAGTCGTGCGGGAAGTAGCCAAAGCGCTTTTGCCCTACAACCTGAATCTGTTCTCGCAGACCGCGGCGGAGGTTGCGATGGAAATGTATGCGACTGAGTTGCGGCCGTTGATTGAAGCAATGATTCGGGAACGAGAACGGGTGTTTGTCGCGCTTGAGAAGATTATTGGATTAACTCCCATCCCTTCCCACGCCAATTTTATGGTTGTGAGATCAGTGCGTGATCCAAAACAAGTATTCGAAGAGCTGCTCGATCGAGACATTTTGATTCGCGACGTCAGCGGTTATCCGATGCTTTCAGATTACTTCCGCGTCTGTGTGGGTACGCCGCGGGAAAACGATCTCTTAATTACAGCGCTGAAGGAGATCTTCTCGTGAAAACGAAGACCGTCGCTACGCGAACCGCTGAAGTTCAAAGAAAGACGAAAGAGACTGACGTGCGCGTGTCGTTGAATCTAGACGGCGTTGGCAAATCGAAGATTGAAACCGGACTACCGTTTCTCGATCACATGCTGGAGTTGTTTGCGAAACACGGACTGTTCGATCTCGACGTTCGTTGCAAAGGCGATCTCGAGATCGACGATCACCATTCTGTCGAGGATATCGCCATCACGCTCGGCCGGGCGTTGGCTGAGTCTCTTGGTAACAAGATGGGAATCAATCGCTATGGCGCGGCGATCGTGCCGATGGACGAAGCGCTTTGCCGGTGTGTTGTCGATCTCTCCGGACGGTTTTATCTGGTTTACGAAGTGCAGACGCGCCGACAAAAAATCGGAAACTTCTCTGTTGAATTGGCTGAACACTTCTGGCGGTCGTTGGCCGAGACAGCAAAATTCAATCTGCACATCGACTGTCTGCGTGGACGAAACACACATCACATTCTTGAGGGCACATTTAAAGCCTTCGCGCGTGCATTGCGGCAGGCAGTTGAGCGTGACAACAGAGTGACCGGAATACCTAGCACCAAAGGATCGCTTTAGGCATGTCGTCAGTTGCCATCATCGATTATGGCGTGGGAAATCTTCGCTCCGTCGAGAAAGCTTTTGCAGCAGTCGGCGTGGATGCCGTAGTGACCGGTGACAAACAGGAGTTGCTGACGGCTGAACGACTGGTGTTGCCGGGTGTTGGTGCCTTTGGAATGTGTATGAGTGAATTCGCACGGCATGGTTTGATAGATCTGGTGCTAGCCCGGGTTGGGCAGGGAACGCCTCTGCTCGGGGTTTGTGTTGGCATGCAGATGTTGTTTGAAGAGTCGTCGGAGTTTGGGAAGACGAAAGGTCTTGGATTGTTCAAGGGCTCCGTGGATCGTTTCAACGAGACCCTCGTTGTGCCGCATGTTGGCTGGAATCAGGTCGTCAAGAGATCAGAACATTCATTACTGGCTAACGTGCCTACGGAATCGTTTTTCTATTTCGTGCACTCCTACTACTGCGAACCTGCAGATGAAAGCGCGGTGGTTGGCGACACTGATTATGGCGTTCGATTCTGTTCAGTAATTGCTAAGGGAAATGTTTGCGGGGTGCAGTTTCACCCGGAGAAAAGTCAGAACGCGGGACTCCAGTTATTGAAGAATTTTGCGAATCAAATGTCCGATACACTTTAGTTTGTCGTGGTGTGCGGACAGATTCAAGCTCCCGGAAGTTGCTCAAGCGAATGTCCGATAAGCTTCAGCTTGTCGTTGGCTAACCGAGTAACTCAAGCTTGAGCAGTTTCTGGGCGCCCGAGTTACTCAGGCAGATCAACGACAAGCTGAAGCATATCGGACATTTGGTCGATCAATTTCTGGGAGCTTGAGTTACTCGGCGGCTCAACGACAAGCTGAATCGTATCGGACATAAAAAACATGCTGGCGAAACGAATCATTCCCTGTTTGGACGTTGCGGATGGCCGAGTGGTGAAGGGAATTCGTTTCGTCTCGCTTACTGACGCCGGCGACCCTGTCGCACAAGCGAGACGATACGATCAGGAAGGCGCGGACGAACTAACGTTCCTCGATATCACCGCGTCGTCTGAGAAACGAAACATCGTCGACGCAATAGTACGTCGAGTTGCAGATGAAGTTTTTATTCCTTTCACGGTGGGCGGAGGGTTACGAAGTGTATCGGATATTCGATCCGTGTTGCGTGCAGGCGCGGATAAAGTCTCGCTCAATACGGCAGCAGTCGAGAATCCTTCGTTGGTCGCGGAAGCGGCCCAGACATTTGGCAGCCAATGCATCGTTGTAGCGATTGATGCCCGGCGGGCACAGCACCAATCGTGGCAGGTTTACACTCATGGCGGCCGGCGCATCACTGAAAGGTCGGCCGTTGAATGGGCGCAGCAAGTTGAAGAGTTGGGTGCCGGCGAGATTCTTTTGACAAGCATGGACCGCGATGGCACGCGCGATGGATATGACATCGAGCTGACACGAGCAGTGGCTTCGGCCGTGCGCATTCCCGTGATTGCTTCGGGCGGTTGTGGAAAGTTGGAACATTTTTACGACGCCTTCATGCTCGGAGGCGCAAGCGCGGTGCTGGCTGCATCGCTCTTTCATTACGGTGAACTTTCAATCAGTGAAACCAAGTCCTATTTGAGGAGTCGCGGCCTAACTGTGCGCTAGGAACCTCTTTTGATTTCTCATTCACCCCAGGCTTCAGCCTGGGGTTAGAGGCACTTAAGTATGAAATTCGATGAGCACGGACTTATTCCCGCAATAGTCCAGGATGCCGATACAGGCGACGTGCTGACGCTCGCATACATGAATGAAGAAAGTTTGCGTCGCACGATCGAAACCGGAGAGACGTGGTTTTGGTCTCGGTCGAGAAATGAGCTCTGGCATAAAGGGGCAACATCCGGAAATACGCAGAGTGTTATCAGCATCGCCGTTGACTGCGACGATGATGCGGTCCTGGTGACTGTTCGGCCGCAGGGACCGGCTTGTCACAAAGGTGAGAACTCTTGCTTTCACACGCCGGTCCACAACGAAGCCAAGAGGACGCCTGGTTTGGGGCGACAACTTGAAGATTTGTACAAAGTCATTCAGGGGCGGCAGCGCGATCGACCTGAAGGATCGTACACATCCTATCTGTTTGCTGAAGGGCTCGATAAGATTCTCAAGAAGGTTGGCGAAGAGGCAGCGGAGACGATCGTCGCAGCGAAAAATGATGACAGGGAACAATTTATCCGCGAAGTTTCAGATTTGTTGTATCACCTGTTGGTGTTGTTGGTTGAGCGTGACACACGTCTAAGCGAGATCAGATCAGAATTGGCTCGTCGGCATGAAGTCAGTACCACCTCGCGGTAGCGGGTGGGTGCGGAGCGATTCAGTACCGTTCGCGGTAGCGGATGGTCAGTACTCAGCAGCAGACTTAGATTATTGCGACATGT
Organism: Pyrinomonadaceae bacterium; assembly: GCA_035491875.1. Classification (GTDB taxonomy): domain Bacteria; phylum Acidobacteriota; class Blastocatellia; order Pyrinomonadales; family Pyrinomonadaceae; genus PSRF01. Next base: position 3,607 of record DATJKB010000449.1, read on the forward strand.
AATGCATCTTGAGCTTTGGCCATCCGCTACCGCGAACGGTACTGAATAAGAGCGTTGAAGGCTTCGCACCCACCCGCTACCGCGAGGTGGTACTGACTTCATGCCACTACAGTGGGTTGCATGTTGATTATTCCGGCAATAGATCTAAAGAATGGTCAGTGCGTCCGTTTATCGCAGGGTCGCAAGGACGCTGTGAACATCTATGACGAAGATCCGGCAA
>DATJKB010000450.1:0-6144 GCA_035491875.1 Pyrinomonadaceae bacterium
TTGATGGAACCGCAGGAGGTTTACGCTCAGATCACATCTATTCAATCTTTCCGGATAGCGAAGGCGTGATTTGGTTTGGCACCGATCGAGGTGTTTGTCGTTTCGATCCGCAGTCGCCACGGAGCGAAACTGTAGGCGACAATTCACTAACGAACTTTGTCCGAACCCTGTATCTCACGACGAACGGTGTCTTACTCGCAGGCACGAATCGCGGACTGTTTGTTTACAACCGATCAAATGAATCGTGGGGTGCCGTCGGCAATATTCCTCGATCCGTGATCTACTCAATCGCCCAGGACAAGCGCAGCCGCTTGTTGGTCGGCTCAGCCGGCGGACTCTATATAACGGACCACCAACTCGACGAGGGTTCTGGCGAAGAAGTTACATTTGCTCGCATCGAGGCAGCTTCGGGCGAAGCAGACGCGTTCGGAAGCATCCGATCAGTCACCGAATGGAAAGGCGGCACCTACTTTGCGACGTTTGGACGCGGTGTGCAGCGCTTCGACAATGGACCGACACCATTGATCTGGCCGCCGAATACCGGTGAACAGCGCAAAGTGATCAGTCTTTTTGCCGACGGTGACGCACGATTGTTGATTGGCACCGTAACTGAAGGAGTGTTTGCGTTTGACGGCACTCAAGCCAAAGCAGAACCAGCTTTCGAAAAACTAAAAGGTGTTCCCGTCCGTGCGATAGAGCGCACGAACGACGGTACGCTTTGGTTTGCCACTGGCCGTGGTCTAAGCATCTGCAAGCAAGGAACAGACTGCGTTATGGTCGCGGGTCGACTCGACGTAAGAAGCGTGACGGCAAATCGCAACGCCGATCAAATCGAAGTCTGGTGTGCGACTGGTGGCGGACTCTTAAAAGTGCGACTTGATGAGGCGTTTGGGCCAATCGTTTCGCAACTTGATGTCGAGCAGGGCTTGCCGTCTCAGAACGTATTTGCGGTGTTGCCACAAAAACAAACCGACGGACGCGAGCTAATAATAATTGCGACGAATCGAGGTGTCGCACGTTATCAACCCGGCACGTCAGAGCCGCACCTTTCTGTAACTCGCGTCGTAAGCAAACGTGTTCATGCGCCCGCGGAACTTCAAGCGGGATTAGCACTCGAGTATCCGCAAAACAGTTTGCTCCTCGATGTAACCGCTGTGAGTAGCCGCACGTTTCCGGAACAGTTTCAGTATGCGTTTACTTTGACTGACAGCTCGAACCAGATCTTCAAACAGAAATTGTCGCGCGAGTCGCAATTCACAATGGAAGGTTTGAAGCCAGGTCAGTACAAGGTAACCGCTCGTGGTTTTACAAAAGATCTCGTTGCCTCTGCACCGCTGAGCTTCACATTCAGTGTTGCCCGGGCTCCCTTTCCCTGGACGTCAACGGCGCTCGCGATACTTCTAGGCCTGGCGTTGTTAGCGCTTGGGTGGGCCATTATGGAACGCAGACGAATCGCCGCAACAAGCGCCGCCCTCGTAGACGCAAACCGCGACCTGGCAGATGCCCGCTTGAATCTCGCAAATGAAGCAGAGCGAGAACGACGTCGAATCGCGCGCGACCTGCATGACCAAACGCTGGCTGATTTGCGACACCTCGCACTCCTCACCGATCAATTGAAGACGAACGGCGGCGGCGAAAAACAACCGCAGACGGCAACGCTACGCACTGAGATTGAGAGTATCTCGCAGGAGGTCCGGCGCATCTGCGAAGACCTCAGTCCGTCAGTTTTACAGAACGTTGGTTTTGCAGCGGCTTTGGAGTTTGCTTTAGCGCATGCTGTGCAGGACGCACCCGCGGCGAGGCGGTTTGTTTATGAGTTTCATTGTGATGAGTCGATTGAGGATCGCAGCGACCTGAGTCCGAGCGTGCAGATGCAAATCTATCGAATCGTGCAGGAGGCGGTGAACAATATCTGGCGTCATGCGGAGGCAACGGAAGTTAAGATGGCCGTTACTTCTCCAGCGAATGGCGATTTCGTTTTGCAGTTGGAAGACAATGGCCGCGCGTTCGATATGAACCACAAGAACGCTGAAGGGCGTGGACTGGCGAACATGCGTGCGCGCGCGGGATTGATCGACGCACAGATCTCGTGGCAGCCGCGTGATGCTGGTGGAACGATATTTATTTTGAAGCGCGCGGGCAAGACAGTCCCGGCCGAAGGTGGTGGGTCCGTGTAGGCGAGCGGTCAACGTTGTGGCAAACAGTCAGTACCGAAACGCGGTAGCGTCGGGTCTTTTCTTTTCCACAACGCCGAGTGAAGGGGACGCGGACCCGACGCTACCGCGTTTCGGTACTGACTGTTTGCCACATTGTTGAGTAGAAACATGAGTGACTCAAACACATTACATATTTCGGGGACGGTCAGCACATCTCTTTCGAACAACAAACCAGTCGTCGCCCTTGAGTCGACGGTCATTGCTCATGGTTTACCTCGTCCTACCAATCTAGAAACTGCTAGAAGGCTCGAAGCGGTGGTCAGTGAAGCAGGAGCGACGCCTGCAACGATTGCCATCATCGACGGACAACCCCACATCGGCCTTGACGACAAACAACTGGAACTTCTCGCTACGAGCGGAGATATCAAGAAAGTCAGCATCCGAGATCTATCAATCGCCCTGGCTCAGAAATGGAACGGTGCAACAACGGTCGCTTCAACCTGCTGGATTGCTCATCGCGCAGGGATCAAGGTGTTTGCGACCGGTGGTATCGGCGGTGTTCACCGTGGATCACTGCCGGATGTTTCTGCTGATCTGCCCCAGTTAGCCCAGACGCCAATTGTTGTCGTTTGTTCAGGTGCCAAGATCGTGCTCGACCTTCCCGCCACACGGGAATGGCTCGAGACCTTCGGTGTCACGGTCGTTGGATACCAGTGTGATGAAATGCCCGCGTTCTACTCGCGTGGATCAGGATTAAGTGTAGATGTGAGAGTTGAGTCGGCGACGGATGTCGCCGAAATTTTCAAGGCGCATCAAAGATTGGAAATGCGGAGTGCGCTACTCGTCACTGTCCCGGTACCTGCTGAGTTTGATCTGCCTTTAGAGGATGGCGAACGAGTACTGGCTGAAGCGTTGCAGGAAGCGCGGCAGTTATCGATTACCGGCCGCGACGTGACGCCCTTTCTTTTGGCGCAGATGTCTGAAAGGAGTGGCGGTGCGACGCTGAAAGCAAACATCGCGCTGCTGGAAAACAACGCGCGCGTTGCCGCTGAGATAGCGAAGGCTTGCGATGATTGAAGATTGATGATTGAAGATTGTTGATTGAAAGATTGAAGATTGTTCTTTGCCGATTCGATCACTAATCACCACTGATCAATCTTCAATCAACAATCTTCAATCTTCAATCTTTCATGGTCCAGGTTGTGTTCGCGCTTTCATCACCTGCTTCATAAACCTCTTCGCCACTTTCCCTGCGACTGTTCCACCAAGGGAGCTGAGTTTACCGCTTGCAACCACGATATTTGTCCACGGGTCAATCGCCGTAAAGACATACTTCGTCAGTATGTCGTGCTTCACTTCCAGAATGAGATCCGCCGCATCAGGGTCGCGCGTAATAATCATCCCGAACTGCTGAAACTCCTGACGCTTCCGAAGTTTACTCTCGATTACTGACTGGCCCACCAGAACCGAATGGGATCTGACAAAGATCACCTTCGCATTTCGTAGCGACTCCCATGCATTCGCCGGCCGTGGCGGGCGCGCAGAAACGTTAACGGGCGTCGGCAAAGGACCCGAGTTCGGTACAGATGTTGAAGTAGTAGTTTGATTCGGCACAAGAGCGGCCGCCTTAGTGTCATCTGAGGCCGTTACGCGGCGGGAGCGCACTAGTGGTGTTTGTGCTGAAACCGCAGCAGCCAACAACGCAACCAGGAACGCGGATTTGAGGACAGCCTTTACTTTACAAGAGATTGTGATGTTCATGGCGTACAGACTAGTACGTTGTAACTCCTGGCCGTTTCTCATCAGGACAGTTTGTTCGCCATCACATGCTATGGAGTGCGGCGACCTGTCGCCGCTTTCGTCTGCGCCAGCTTGCTGCGGCACCAATCAAGCCCGTTTTTCGAAATGAAAGCGGCGACAGGTCGCCGCACTCCAAAACAACCTTTCATCGAGCCGAACGCATCTCAGGGCCGAAGTCCATAAGCACCTCCCCAGGCTCGCGATTCAACTCGAACGGTAAACAGGACAACTGAATGCTCGCCCGCTTGAAGCATGACTGCGCTTCGAGCTGGTCGTGATCTGCAAACTTCAGGAACAGGTCTAAGCCGTTAAGTTCTTTCTAATGTGAGCTCTCTCCCCAGGCTCTCCGATCAACTCAACCCTGAAAGGAGACCGCCTATGTCAGACACAGATCTATCCAAACTACTCAGCTTCGAATCACCTTGCTCCGAAGATTGGAATTCCATGAGGGGAACGGATCTAATCCGCTTTTGTGAGCATTGCCAATTGTCGGTCCGCGACATTTCGGAAATGAACAGTAAACAGTTTCGAAGACAGGTAGCGCGTTCCAAAGGTCGGCTCTGCGTCCGGTACGTTCACCCTTCACCTTACAAGCCGTCGTCGGCACCCGTATTACACAAGATCAGGAGAAGGGCGGGCATTCTTGCGGCAAGTGCCTTTACCGCATCGCTCAGCGTGTCTAGCGCTAATGCTGGCAAATTGTCGCAAAGTCCTGGCAACACCAGTTCACTGTCTCCGGCTGTGAGCTCAGGTCTTCCAACAACACCTCTGAGACGTGGGACTGCCACAATCACCGGAACTATCTTCGATCCGCAAGGCGCAGTAATTGCCGGAGCAAGTGTGTCGCTCACGAAAATGGAAACTAAGGATGTATTGACGGCAACAACAGATGGAAGCGGTGTTTACAAGTTCGACGGTCTGGAAGCGGGCACATATAACTTGAAAATTGAAGCAAACGGATTTGCGGCGAGTGATGTGCCGAATGTGACCGTGCATGCAGACGACAACAACCGTATTGATCAAACCCTAAGCATCGCAACTGTTACTGCTTCGGTGGAAATCACGGCACCCGCGATTCAATCCGTTACGTCGGGAGTTGTCGCAATTGCATCGCCGACTCAACCATTAGTGAAGGCCGCAGGTGCAGACGATCTGATTGCCGTAAATCAGGTTCTGACGGAAAACCCGAACGCAAACATTCGAGATGAGGCGACCGGCTCTAACGCACTCGAGTGTGCAGTCAGAAACGGCAACCGAGAGATTATACAGGCGCTGCTGTGGGCCAAAGCGGACGTAAACTCGCGTGACAGTAATGGTCAAACACCTTTGATGATGATGGATGAGCAATCAACGACTGACCTCGTTTGGGATCTCCTGAATGCTGGGGCAAAAGTGAATCTCCATGACAATGACGGGGAGACTGCATTGATGGCTGCAGCAGCCGTTAATAACGTCGAGGTCCTAAAAACGCTACTCGACGCCGGTGCAAAGGTGAACGTGACAACAAACGATGGCGTAACAGCTCTGATGCTCGCCGCAGATGAGGGTCATGTGAATAATGTGCGGCTCTTGATTCTGGCAGGCGCTGACATCAACACACGGGACAAAAGCGGGAAAACGGCCCTGCAATATGCTCAAGAAAACGACCACCGCGTTGTCGTGCGTCTTCTAAAACAACATGGGGCCATCACATTCGAAAACCGTGAAGAGAAAGAATAAGCTCTACTCCGCCTGCCACCAATGAGCCAGATCGCGTGATTGTTTATCTGTGGCCGCGAAGTAGTGGTAGCGAGTTTGATTCTAAATTCCGGCTGCACATGGCGATGAATGCGCAATCAGCCGAGGTACTGGTTGTTTTGACAGGTTGATTAACGACTGACGCAGATTACGCTATCCACTGGTAACGGAAGTTGTGAGAATCAACACGGGGAGCGTCGCAGTACAAATCTGACACCAGCCGTCTCTATTTGCGCCGTGGGCGTCAATAAGTGACTTGTGTTACTCTGCAACTCCAAAACTTACAAGAAATAGTCGGAGGAACTCCTATGGCAGACGATGAGAAGAAGGAGAAGCAGTGTAAGAATCCCTCGTGCACATGTCCGCCCCAACCCGGGGGAAAGTACTGCAGCGCATCTTGTGAAGGAACTGGACAGACGATCGAGCTCGACTGCGACTGCGGACATGACGC
>DATJKB010000451.1:0-4459 GCA_035491875.1 Pyrinomonadaceae bacterium
ATGAGAACAACAAGACCCAATTCCCTTCGTAACCCTTTTAAGAATCGATTCAACGATCCTGTCACCTGGCGGCTTGATGAAATGCAAGCTCACTCAAATGTGATCTGGCCAAGACAACGAACCCACGGGACGAACGAGACAGAATCCGACACTGCCTCGGCAACGTCGATGGCGGAAAGCTATGTGACTCGATCAGACGCGAAGACTGACGGCGGGAAGTTCACCGGGGTGTTTGCACTGTTTCTGGTGCTGCTTGCTTCAGCTGTGTTGTTGAGGATGGTTTGAGCCTTTTGCGATTTGAGATCTGAGATTTGCGATTTGAGATCTGGATTTGCGATTTGAGATCTGAGATTTGAGATCTCAGACGCAGCACGCCCCGCTCTTCTGCAATCTAAGTTCGACTGAACAGAAATAACTTAAGTCCCTCGTCCGCTCTCTGGAGTTGAGTAGCCTCTGTGAAGGAGAACTAAATGCAGCTAAGCGGGGCGCGCTTCTTAAATAACAAGAGCAGGAGCAGCAGGCAGGCGCAGGACTAGCGACTTCCTGCTCCTGCGTTCTGCTCCTGCCTTCTGTAATGTAATCTGTGTAATCTGTGGATAGTCTTGGGTTCACAATCGATTGCGATTGAATCTGTCTAACGCTTTGAGTTGCTGCGACGTCGTTCGATACTCACTTTTAGCTGCATTCCACTGGTAGACGGCTTGATAAGTTTTTACGTAGCCACGCGTCCGGCGATCACAATCTTCCAAATCCGCGTCCTTCTTTACTTTTACAGTTACAAGCACGCTTGGATATTTGGTGTTTCCAGGTTGAACGCGAAAAGAAGGGGTCTCGGTGAACGTTGCCCCACACCCTTGAGTGTCGAAAAGAAACATGTTTGCGATTGTCTCCAAACGATCGCGGTTCAGAAACAAGACAGTGAGGTCGTTGTAACTTTCTCCCGCATTTGAATGCGAGCTATTTACGACGAAGGCGTCGCTTTGCGGCGTCAATGGGAACACAGAAGGGTTCTCCCAAAGACCAGAGAACCGATCCGTCTTCACGTCCATCACATCCAATAGCCTGACTGCCGGTTGGACCACGAATGCAGCCATGAGATTGGCTTCTCCTTCATAGGGCGTGCCCTGATTGGCCTCCTCAGCCGATAAATCAATTTCCAACAAAAGCACCCGTCTCCCGTCGCTTTTGATCCATTGCAACTGAAAACTCTCGAGCTTGATGTTGCCTTCGAGTGCTTCGCGTGGACCGTTCTCTCCGAGGTGTTTGATTGGAATCGTCTTGTGGCCGCTTGCCACGTCAGCGTCGTTAGCATCTAGCTGCAAATCAGGAATGATGCGGCGCAGCAGTTCAAGATGAGTTGTGTTAGTCCCCGTCACCCTCGAGCTAAGATCGCTGGCAAAAAGAGGCTTGCTTTCTTGCGAAGGTGTTTGGGCGACTATGCTAAACGGTATAAGAAGGAGAAGCAGTTGGGGGAGCAATGAGCGTTTCATTGTGGGACCATCATATGATCACCGGCGAAAGAATATCCACCAACATACCGATGCGTTACGACGAAAAGATGCAAGTCGTGAAGCGTCGCGCGATGGCATTGTCGGACCATCTCGATACTTTCAATGAAAGCGAACCGTAACATTGCCGATTGCCGATTTTTGACTGCCGATTGAAAGAGAGGGATTTCAGCAATTTCCTAGATTGCGATCGTCTAGACGGCTTTTCAATCGGCAATCGGCAATCGACAATGTCCTCAATCTCCAGCCCTCCGCGCGAGCAGCTTCCAGTAAGACACCGGCAACAGACGCGCGATCATCGAGATTACCTTTGCGTCTGATCCGACGAGAACGCGCGACTGTCGGTGTTCAATACCACGTACGATCGTCTCACCGGCGGTCTCAGGAGGCATCGTCAACAACTTCCGGTATCTCTTGCGACGTCGTTCGATCTCTTCTTGAGTGATACCTGCGGGCACACGCGCCTTCTCCGCGATAGAAGTGTTCACACCACCCGGATGCACTACGGTTACGCCTACGCTCGAGCCTTCAAGTTCATGACGCAACGCTTCTGAGAATCCGCGCACCGCAAACTTGCTAGCCGAATACGGCACCTGCTCCGGCGGCGCAATCAAGCCGTATACGCTCGAGAGGTTCACGACGCGCGCGTCATCGCTTGTTCGCAGTAGTGGCATGAAGGCGCGCGTCATTCGTACGACGCCCCAAAAGTTGATCTCAAACAGCCATTCAAAGTCTTCATCTGCGACCTGCTCGAACGTGCCGCCCACAGCCACGCCTGCATTGTTCACGAGTATGTCCACTCTCCCGTGTTCAGCTGCGACGGTATTGGGGAACTCAGCGACGGCGAGGCGGTCGGCGACGTCTATGCGATGTTGAGAAACGAAGACGCCATAGTCTCGTGCGAGTCTGGCTGTCTCCGCAGTTCCGACTTCATCCACATCGGCGAGCGCGAGATCGCATTTGCGACGCGCGAGTGATATGGCAATAGCTCTTCCAATACCGCCGGCCGCGCCAGTGATCACAGCAGTGCGTCCTTCGAGTCGCATGCGTTTAGTCATAACAATGGAACCTGCAAAGATTAGACGAGTGCAATCGAGGAAATTGCTCAAATCCCCTCTTTCAGTCGGCAATCGGCAATCAAAAATCGGCAATCGGCAATGTCTTATTTGAATGTATAGCTGATGGTTCCTTCAGCGCGTCGCCTTCCCAGCTTATCCACTGAAAAAGTTGCTTTCCTTGCTGCCGCGATGACCGCATTCCGCAAAACTTCATCACTGGCTGTACTTCTCGCCGCCTCAACAACACCGTCTTTGCCAATCTTTATCTGAACGCTGACGATGGTGGGCTCTTTAACTGTATTTGCCGGTACTTCCGCCTCAGGTAAAGAAATGGCTTTGCCTGCAAGTGGTCTATTTAGCTCAGGAGTTCCCTTTTGAGTTACGGGACCCTGCGGCAGCGCCGGCGATGTGGTTACAGTCTCTGGTACTGGGAACAGACGGTCGATGAGAAAGAGTCCGGCTAATGCACCTGTGGCCGCCGCGATGAGCACGAGGACTATCAGCAGGTGCGACTTGGTTGGTGGTGGCTCAGTGACAACTGGAGCATCTGCGTCTACCAGCGCGACCTCGTGGTACGCGCAATAGGCTAGCAACTCGCTGTTGTAGGTTGTTCCACACTTGGGACATCGCTTGCGCGCTGACGAAGAGTGCGTCGTGTTGTCTATTCGTGGAGCGGTAACAGGAGTCAGAGGCTTGTAGGTTTCGGACTGCTGCACTGGAGTGTTTTGTAATGCAACTTTTGTTGAAGACCGTGGAGGTACTTCTCGATTGACATTGGTCGTGATTCTTTCTTCGCGCACAGAGGGTTGGACCGTGGGTGGTTGCTGCGCCGAATCCGACGGCAACGCGCCTGCCTTTTGTGTCTGAGATCTAACATCGGCACTCTGAGATCCGCTTGTCGTCTGATCGGCTTTCTTTTCTTCGGGCCTTTCTTCTTCGCGCCTTCCTTCTTTACGCGAAGCAAATTCCAGACTGCTCGCTGGTGGTCGAGGAGCGAACAGTTCCTCTTCAATCGATTGAAAATGATCGCTGGTCGCTTGGCTATTTGTTTTCTTTTCCTCGAACCGTTGTTTAAGACCAGCAATGAACCGACGAGATTTTTCGTCGGGAGAGGTTGCTTGCCGCGGCGCCACGTCGGCCGAGGGCCTGGTTGTTTTGTGCCTGGCCTCTTCTCGCGCGACGTCTTGCGCGGAGTATTCAGATCCAGAGTCTTTTGCTAGTGACTGGGCCAGGTCACTCCGACCTTTTCGTTCGGCCCAGTCGAACGCGCTTAGTCCGGTGTTATCCCGCAGAAAAGGATTTGCCCCGACGCTCAGTAAGAATGGTAGAAGGTGGTATTGCCCGGTCACGATGGCCAAAACGATTGGAGTTTGGCCGCTGCTATTGGGCGCATTAACGTCGGCGCCCCCCGAGACCATTGTCCTGACGGCGTTCGCATCCCCGGAGCTAACTGCTTGTTGTAATGAAGTATCCTGGGAACTCAAGTTAAAAGTCCCGCTGATAAATGAAGGGGGCTCCGAGCATTCTAAATCAGAATGGGGATGATGCTGCAATAGATCACGTCACAGATTTCACAGAGTACAGAGACAGCCTCGGTTTTTGGTCTTTGGCTGGCTTTGCACAACAAGTGGGTTCGCGTAAGGATTCAATGCGTAAATTGCTCTGAAGGACCAACATGTTGATAGCTGAATCGGCGAATTACCACGCGCTCTCCAGCGGAGCGCAATGTCCGCTGCGCATTCGGCAGCCTTATCGTTCGATCAGCTCTGTCCTTCCGCTACCGCGAACGGTACTGAATCGCTTCCCCTGTCGCTCCGTTAATTAGAGCTGCCCGAATCTATTTTGAGCCGTTCCTTCCAACTTTCCTGCGTTAACTAATTGAAAGGAACTTAC
>DATJKB010000452.1:0-17252 GCA_035491875.1 Pyrinomonadaceae bacterium
CTAATCTCCAAAAAACAAAGATCCCGAACAGCGCGATGAGTAACAGAGTAAATCCCTTAATAACTATCCAAACGGCGCTTGGTAATTTGCTTTCGAACCATCCGGAGAGTTGCTGCAGGTTTAGATTCACCCAGGCCAGCGGTGGCGCACCACTGATGGTAATGCCTATCAGACCAAGCACCTTGAGTGCGCCTATCAAAAAAATCAGAAACACCGAGAATCCCAACAGAGCAAGGAGCGTTCGCAGGATCACATGACGGCGGCTCATCCAATCGCTAAGTAACCAGACGGCAACGTTGGCTGCCATTGTGATTCCTAGAAGGTTCCAGCCAAATTGCGAAACTCTCGGCTCGGCAAGCAGTGTGGAAAAGACGATCAAGAGCACTTCGAACAAGTAGAGCAACTTGAGCCAATAACGGAACATTAGGCTTGGCATGCTACGTGGCACGGCCACTTCAACCAGTCCTGAGAGCACTTGGCCCACTCTCGCAATCCATGCCACCATGCTCGAATCGACATTGTGTTTTTGAGAGAGTGCCGACAGCATCTTGCCCAGAACTGTCGTTGCTCGTGACGTGATTTTCAACGTCGATTCCGGTTGGAGTCGACTACGCGTCGCGAACGTGTCCAGATAATGTTGTCTCAGTTCTTTCCCATCCAGTGCATTCAGTTGACCTGTGGCGTCGTAAGTTTTCAAGTTGTCAATGAACCCGGATATAAGCTTCGCGTCTGGATTTCCCGAACGGGTTCGCATCCCTGCCTCGCAAAGCAGGTCTTTAGCTTCGTCCGGTCCGGCCTTAGCGATGGCTTCGTGAACAATCGTGGCGTGAGCCTCGCCAACGAGCAGACGAGCAAGTTTAGGGTCATCCGGCAACAGTGATGTAATGATACGTTCGGCGCCATCCAGCCGGCCCCACATAATGTCGTTTCGGCGCCAGAGCGGATCCAGAAACGCGCCGAAGTGTCCGAGGCTACTGCCGGCAAGTTTGTAGCAACCCGTTTCGCGTTCACCGATCAGCGCTTTTGCATCCTCCGGGCTGATGCGAATGATGTCCACTCTCGCCGCCTCGCCGATTTCTGTGCCATAAATGATGGGGAAAATGATGCGGTCGTATTCGTCATAATTCTGATAGTAATAGGCCAGGTATTCCCGAGGATCAGTTTGAGAGTCAGGCGGCTCCGTTTTACACTCGGAACCCTCATCAGTCAGACCCAGGGCAGCGCGACAGTTTTGATCTGCTGTCTTCTTCGCCGGACCGATCTGTTCCCTCAAGGCATTTGCAATAGGGTCGAACAAGTCAGCGAGTGAATTGTCCTTGAGCAACTTCCTGGCCCGAGCATCGCATTCCTCTTTGATATTGTTGCGACTCGTTGTTTCACCCTGTCGGTGCACACCGAGAAAATATTCCACGACGGATTCGGCTGGATTCTTAATCCTTCCTCTCGCTTCCTCAGGGAGTCGCTCCATCGTTTTCACCGCAAGTGCCTCTTTAAAGTCCTGAATAGCCTGGTACGCCGGGCTGGGCACAAAATCGGCAGCGCCCGTTTTCGCTGGAACCTGACGAGATCGCAAAAGTCTGGCAGTGTGCCGCAGATTTTTATATTCGTCGTTGAGCCTTTTCTTAATCTCTAATAGCTGAGTCTGGGCGGCGGGGTTGTTCTGATACTCCGTTGAGGCCGCTAGATCCGAAATTTTTGTTCGGAGAAAATTTATTCGACGCATCGGATAGCTGAGATTGAACTCAAACAAGAACTGATTCAGTGACGGCTTGCCCTTACCATGTTCAACGTAGGTATTGGCCCTCCATTCACCCACCAGACTGCGGATAATCATGAAATGATCCGACTCTTCGTCGAACCCGGCTACGCGCGTCACCAGTCTGGCAAGTTCATCCGAGACTGATGAAATGTCCAACCTGTGGTAAGCAACGTAACCAATTCCTTTCTCCGTCACGACTTCCGCCAGATCCAACTTGCTCCACTCATCGTCGGTAAAGGTTTTCGTCTTACGCGGTTTGCCGATCTTTTTATCCTCATCGACACTCTTCAGGATGCTAATCACACGCTCGACGAGTCGATTATGGTCTCGCACCCGTTGTAAGTCTTCGCGAATTGTTTCATACCTCGGCAGTGATAGTAGGGCGGCGCCAACGTTTTCTATTGCGTCGGGTTTACCCTCGGCGCCGGGCTGCTCTTCCGGATGTTCTGGCGAAGGTTCAATGTAAATGAGTTTGCGCGTTACCAGCAGGTCGGCTTGGCGGCGCGCGACAGTTTCGACGGCGTATGTGAACGGTTTGTTGTCAAGGTAACCGCCGTCGGCAAAAGCCCGCTTTGGAAACCTCACTGTGTCGACGCCGGCCGGGTTCAAATAATCTTTGTAGAAGCGCTGCCAATCATTGCTGTCGGATCGGCAATTATCCTTGTTTGCGTAGGGAAGATAACTGTTCAGAATCGTGTCAGTGTCACACAGGCACATTGGCTCAAACGCCGCTGGAAATGCCGAAGTGCAGCGTGCGGCATAGGCGAGGAATGGATTGAATTTCTCCTCAAAGTCGTTTCGATCTTTAGCTTCGGCGCTCGCGTCTTTGTTTGAATACACAAAGCGAAGCACATTGCGGTGGCGTCGTTCGTAAACCACTCCGTCGGCGAGCCGGATTGGCAAAGTAACACCGGCCAGATCAGTAGTCGTGACGAACAAATCTAACTCATCCACAAATGGCGTCGGCGTAGGCGAGCCGGTCTTCTCCATACTGTCGAACGCTTTCAAAAGTTCGAGGTACATGCGTTGGCTGTTTAGCAAAGAAGCCGGGGGATCCTGTAATTTAAGAGGCTGACCCTTAACAGACTGCTTGTCATTGATCAGAGTCCTCATGTCGCCTTCTTCGACCCAGAGGTTTTCCAGGCCACTGATATCCTCACCATTAGCCAAGGCCTTTCCAAGGAAGATGCCATTGATTCCGCCGGCCGACGTGCCGGACAAAATGTCGACGATGAACCGGGTAGGGATCGGTTCGTTAGCGGCTAGCTTCTTGTTGGCTAGATCCAACCTTTCCTGCGCAGTATGAGTTCGATCCTGGTCCGCCAGAATATAACTAAGCTTTCGATAGACGCCTTCGGTACCGCTCAACGCCAGCGCGCCTCCCTCCGTAGCCGGTTGCGTTGAAGCGTTGCTGGGAATTAAAGCAACTTTGCCGGTAGAGTCTCGGGCTGTAGACCGCGTCCAACGAAGTAGTTCTTGCGCGATTCCGTTTATATAGATGGCTAGCGAAACACCGCCGTACATAACGACTGCAAACCGAACTTCGCGTGTGTAATCAACTGTGGGCCCCGTTGGACCAATTGCGTTGGTCGTAGCGGGAGCCTCACCAGCCGAGTTAATGGTAGATGGAGTGCCGTCAGACTGATCTAAAGAAGCCATGGGATCCTCCGAAGATTTTGAAAGTGAAGTTTCGAAACTTAGCAGTCAAAGACGAGGAATGTTACTCCGACTGGTGGCAAGGGTCCGTTGAAACGCGCGCACAATATTTTAAGGCGCACCGCAAAGTCAATAGATTGTCCTTTCCATTCACTTATGAGAAGTATTCGGTTTCCGTTTCAGATTGACTCGCAATTTCCAAGATCTGTCTCTCTCGAATTATTTGAACTGGCCGCAGCTGCCCGAAACGTTTTTGCGCCCGCGATCACTAGTAGGCAGAAGAGATATCGGGTAAGGAAATCAAGGCGGAACATGTTGACACAGCGATTGCGCGGGAATATAAGCTCACTGTCCTCGCAGGCTTCAAACTAATAATCAGTGCGCCTCGCGCACGCCTGATTCAATCCTGACGTGCTCGCTCACTCTTTCAAATCGCGAATGCCGCCATGCTGTCACGGGGGTTAGCTGCCTTTTCATTTGTATTCCGCAGTTCTCGGGCACCTGGTTGCGATTAATTAATCTAAACAAAGCGCTCACGCTTTCCACGTAAGCTTTTAGTTCTTAACTGAATCAGAAAGGATAAACCAATGGCTACGACGAAACCCAAGAAAAAAAAAGGATGTACGCCGATTTCAATAGAGGTAGCAATACTAACTCCTGACGACAAGCATCAGATCAATTTCGGACTAACCAAAGGTTGTAATCCGGACGACACCGTGTTCTGGATCATTGATTTTCTTCTGAAGGAGCAAAAGGGAGACAAGATGATCACGCGCGTGGAGGTTCACGTCCATGTCGGTAAAGAGAAAGAAAAAGACGCTGAGAAACTGTCAAAAACGAAAAAGCTCAGTGACGAGGCCATTGATCTCCTAAACACTCTCGCAGCAGAGCGTGCGAAACAGCTGCCCGCTGGAACTACGAACGATCCTCAATTGAACAAATTGGTTTCTGCGGCAATTTCTAGCTAATTGTAGTGATGGGTTAACCCCAACTGCCTAGTTCCTCGTGAATAGGTTTGGAGCAGAGGTCTATTTATGCATTCGAAGAGCACTAGATTCCTGTCTTGCGGAGCGATTCTTTTGCTTTTGACGATCGAAGCAGTTGGGCAGTCGCTGAAGTGTGAAAAGGATCTAAATGCATACCAGGATGAAAGCTATCGAATAAAAGAAGTTCGCGTCGACACCCCGCTACAATGGCTCTTCGGATCTGTAGAAAAGGAAATCACGGAGATCCTTACAGATCCCAACATGCCGCTTAAGAAAGATGACAACTTCAACAAGGAAACATTCAACAACGGTTATGAGTTCCTTAGGACTCATTTCGTACCTCTAACGGTTTCAAAGAGCGAGAGATTAAAAGTTAGGATCTCAAAGCCGGGGTTAGCAGACTGTGATGATCAGGCAAAAACCCTCGCCGTTGTCTATCATGTGTACACTTTTAGCTCCTCTCCATATCTGATGCGCGCCTTTGATACAGGTCGCAAAGAAGAGTTGAAGCGCTCTGTTGTTGACGCTAACGGTACGAACGCTCTTGCCAATTATTTTCCTCAACCACAAATCGGATATGACCGTTCACGAGCTATCTTTGCTGGAAGCAAAGTCTCTTTGAAGCAGCCCGGTACTTTCCTTGACGTTATTTCGCTTACCGGTACCGGTTCCTCCTCAAGCGCAGTCGGAATAGCTGAGGCTTCGGGGTTTCAGGATTGGGCAGTAGGTAAGATTAGGCATGCGGAATATCAGTTTAGATATTCATACCTAAATCTGCCTGGTGATAACACAAAACTCAAGCAGGGATTGGGTATTGCACAATTTCTCGCCTCGACGCGTCCATTCGGTTCGTGGGAAATGATGATTAGGTTTGGCGGGATCATCGAAGGTGGAAATAAGCTTTCTGATCTAGATCCGAGCGGCATCGCTACTGATAACCTGGCAAGCACCCGAGTCGGCTCCGTTAAAGCCTTCATCGGTGCGAATCTGCGATTTGGAAAGTCAGCGCAAGCCATCAAGGCTTCTTACGGTCTACAGCTAGGCCAAACCGGAGAGGGAGTTCATCTCGACTACACGAAACAGATTTTCGACTCCGCTGCGGCTCTTCGTTTTCCTGTCGGCGATCACCGGTCGTTCACGGCGGATTTTCAGTTCACACTTGGCTCCATCCACACTTTGAAGCAACTGCCGGTAGCCGAACGGTTCTTTGGAGGCTCAGATGAACAGAACTTCACACTAAGTCCGGCTTGGGTGATCAGAAGCAATCCCGTGATCAGAAGTTTTGCTCAGAATCGATTTGATCGAAATAGCAGTAATGGCATACGCGGAGGAGATCGCTTCGTCTCAACGAATGTAACCTTGGCTTTCACTCTATGGAGAAAGCCGTTAGTGCCAAGTGAAATAGTGGACGACGAGTTCAACGCACAGGCTGAGTTCGGTCTAAATTTTGCTGAATCAGTTTTGAAGGGCGAACACTTAAAAGAGACCCCGCAGTTTAAGGAAATGGCAAAAGAGGTTGAGCCACTTGCAAAGGCAATCGAAGGAGTTACTGCGGAACTCAATAGGATTGACAGTAGTACGTTGCCACAAGCGGTACGTGATCAAATCACTTTAGTGCGAGGCCATGTTGCCGATGCACGAACAACGGCAGACACGATAGCTAAGGACTTGAAAGAGAGTGTGCCCAAAACCGGTGATATTCGTAAGCTGGTGGTTGGATTTCCTGCCGTTCCGGTTGATTCGCAAGTAACTACGATTGTTAATGACCTGGCTGCTCTCATTGCGATGAACCTCCCAACGAACCAACTCGATCAAAAGCGTGAAGCGTTAGAACAGGCTCGCAAGGCAATGGCTGACAGCTTCCAGAATCTCCTGACTTCCCCGGTAGAAACGGCTGCTGCGGCCAAGGCTAAAAGAGACATGGCTTATCCCAGGAGAGTATTTTCTCAACTTGTGAACGATGCCAATATCGTTGCGGTTAGTCCGGTAGCAATACTGGATACGGCCCGTTTATGGCAGCGAAATGTTACCGGAGATAAAATCCGCTTCGGTGTAGGGCCAGGTATACGTCTAACAATTGTGAGTCTCGACGTGACCGCAGCCTATGCATTTAATGCGAACCGCCAGCCCTGGGAAGGCCGTGGCGCCTTCGTGTTCACGATGCAGGCGTCTAATCTTTTCAGGTAAGGCGGCAAGGTTGCTTTAACATACACTCCTCCACAAGACTTGGAATTGAATGGCGAACGCTCACTAAAGCAATCTACGTCGCTCGCCGCTGTTTCTTACAGACATATTCGTCAAGGAGGTCATTCGAAGATGGCAACAGTAGGACAACGGCCCGACATTGAAGGGAAAATAAGGCTCATTGCCGATCGCATAGTGCGTGCGCGATTGGCCAAAAAAAACCGCGCGATTATGCTTTCGCGCATTCGCACTGGAGCAGCCGTACTTGGTTCAACATTGACAACGATAGGCCTTTCTAATCCCTTGTTGTCACTTGTTTCCGGAAAAGGAAATCAAAGTTTGGACCAGGCATTCAGCGTGGCCTGGTTCGGTCTGCCCAAAATCTTCTCGTTCGTTGGCGTCGGAGTATTTATCGCGACAGCTATTGCCTTGGCGTTTTACAAACAAGCGAAAATCGACGAGAAGGCTATTCAATCCTTAGGCTTAGTCGAAGCTTTTGTCCGATTGGAACTTGACTTCGAGAGGAACCTGGAACAAGCAGAACCAATTCAACAACTGAACGCAGTGTACAATTCGGCGATCGCTTTAGAGACGAGTAACTTTTTGGTAATGCCACGAAGAAATGGACATAAAAATCTGGTTGATTCGTATGTTCAAACCACAATTCAAGACTATTGCAGATATTGGGATCCGAATCCCCCGGCTCAAGAGAGGAGAGAACGGCTATGAGCGACAAATCATATTTTGATCAGAGAGTCGGAGGACAGGTGCGGGCTGAAATTGTTCTTGATGAGAACGGAAAGCCGATATCGTCTCAAGGTACTTCTCGTACGCATTACAAGATCAATTTGTATTTGGATACCGCGAACCCCGACGTGCAGGCGGTTACATATAAGCTCGACCCGACCTATTACGATCCTGTCCGTGAATCGACGGATGCTTCGGCGAAATTTCGCATTGAATTAACGACGTACGGTGATTATCCAGTAACGGTTGATGCACAGGTCGGCACTGAAATAGTTCGAAAAGTTGTAGGTCTCTCAGAATTGCTGGGGCTGACATATGGTGCTGAAGCGAGCCCGGCTGTTCAGGCTGCGCTGGAGAACATTAAGAAGAATTAAGAGCCAGACGCTGACACCAAAGAAATAAGAGTTTATATTCCCAATGTGATGATTGGAAACGAACGCCACCCCCAACCCTCAGCCCTTTCTAATCGACTTCGTGGTGTTCTGCTACCTATCACCACTCCGTTCGATTTCGCGCAAAAAATAGATCTTCAAGCAGCACGTGCCAATCTTCACAGCTGGGCGCAGACGGCGATTAGCGGGTTTGTTGTTCTGGGTTCGACAGGTGAGCGCGTTCACCTCGACGAACGTGAGTACATTGAGATCATTGAATCAGCGCGACGTGAAGTGTCCGATGAATTAGCTTTTATTGTGGGTGCAGGACAGCAGAGCACCATCGGGACGATCAACGAAATAAAGAGAGCAGCGGAAGGCGGGGCGGATGCGGTGCTCGTAATCACGCCGAACTTCTATCGATCCGCAATCACTCAGGAAACACTCATCAAGCATTACAGCGAAATCGCCGACGCTTCGCCCGTGCCCGTAATCCTCTACAGCATGCCGGTGCTCACGGGTATCAAAATTGAAACCGCGACGATAGCGAGATTGAGTGATCATCAGAACATCATCGGCGTGAAAGACAGTTCGGCTGACGTTGAGGGTTTCAAGCAAACTGTCGAGCTTTGCCCGAAAGAGTTTGCGGTGATGACGGGCAATGGGACGATCTTTTTAGGCGCGCTTAGAGCTGGTGCGACAGGTGCGATCCTCGCAGTTGGATGTGCTGTTCCAGAAGTCTGTGTGGAGATAATGCGAGCGTTCACAGATGGTGAAGAAGAACGTGCTCAGCTACTGCAGTCGAAACTAACTCCGCTCGCGACAGCAGTAACGACGAAGTATGGAATAGGTGGTTTGAAAGCCGCGCTCGATATGGGTGGATACGTTGGCGGATCAGTGCGTGCTCCATTGTCGGCACCGACAGAGAACGCCAAAGTTGAGATCGAACAGTTGCTCGAGGAAGTGAAGAACGTGTCTGATCGCAATGCCGTATATCGGTGACCGTCAACGAATGTCCGATACACTTCAGCTTTTCGTCTAGGTACATAACACTCAAGCTTTACGGAATTGCTCAACGAATGTCCGATATGCTTCAGCTTGTCGTCGAGGTACATAACACTCAAGCTACGCGAACTTGCTCAACGAGTGTCCGATAGGCCTCAGCTTGTCGTCGAGCGTCCCTCACTCAACTCCAGGTATCGGACATTCGTTGAGCGCCTTCAACATTGACGCGTTTCAGTGGCGTTGAGTGTGGGGAAAGTCGACGACAAGCTAAAGCGTATCGGACATTCGTTGAGCGCCTTCAACATTGACGCGTTTCGGTGGCGTGAGTGTGGGGAGCGTCGACGACAAGCTGAATCATATCGGACATTCGGTTGAGCAGGTTTCCTGAGGCTTGATTGAGCGCTGGTACACAATGATCATCCTGCGTACAATACCCCGCCAGGAGCAAATCATTTGAGCACCGCGGAAGCCGCTTGTTACAGCACTCCTGAAGAGTCAGGCCTCAAGGTCGAAACCTTACCGTTCGATCGCATACCGCAACAGTCGCGTCTCTTCCTTGATTACCTGCGTGATCCGGTAACACTCCGTCGGTTTTATCCTTCAGCGGTTCGTTTCCATCATGAACTGCCACAACGTGCACCTGAGGTGCTCGCGAACTATCGCGTCGATCGGCAGAGACTTTGCGATGCGTTGGTTGCGATGAACAAGCGTTGGGGAGCGACGGCAGAAACATTCAAGAACATCGAGCTGCTGCGTGACCCTGACTGTATTGCCGTTGTGTCAGGCCAACAGGCCGGCCTGTTTACTGGTCCACTCTACACAATCTACAAAGCCCTTGCGGCGGTGAAACTGGCGGGATGTTTGCAGACGAGGAATACGAAGTCCGTCTCGGTGTTTTGGATTGCCTCAGAGGATCACGACTTCCCTGAAGTGGCGAAGGCGGAGTTCATTAGCCGCGATTGCCAACTGGCAAAGGTCGAAGTGTCTACAGAGTTGCATCAAGAAAATCAACCGGTGGGAAAGGTCGCACTCGAAGGTTCGATCGACACGGTTGTTGATGAATTCTTCACGCAGTTGCCGAACTCAGAATTCGCCGCCGACATGAAGCGACTTCTTCAGGGCGCATGGATTAGCGGTCGGAGTTACTCCGATGCGTTTGCAACTATGATGACGTCGTTGCTGGGCCGTTACGGACTGATCTTTCTCGATCCGCTTGAGCCTGAGTTAAAGGAACTCGCTGCACCCCTTTATGCCGATGCCGCTCGTCATGCGCCTGAGATTGCTAGTGCGATTGAAGAACGGAGCCGCGAGTTGGTAGCGGCAGGTTATCACGCGCAAGTGATGGCTACCGCGAATTCGTTTCCGCTCTTCTATCACGACGATCAGGGCGCGCGTCATGCGATAACCCGTCTCGAAAACGGCAAGTACAAAGCGAAGGAATGCGATGCCCAACACACCGCAGAGGAGCTTGCCGATCTAGCTTTGCAATCGCCAGAGCGATTCAGCCCAAACGTAACGCTGCGCGCCGTGGTGCAAGACTATCTTCTACCGACTATTGCTTATTACGGTGGCGCTGCAGAGATCGCGTACTTCGCGCAGACAGCCGAGGTGTATCGTGTGCTCGAGCGACCGGCAACGCCAATCCTGCCGCGTTCAAGTCTGACGATGGTCGAACGACATACCGGTCGCGTTTTGGAACGCTATCAGCTCACACTTGCAGATTTCTTCGAGGGTTTAGAGCCTGTGATGAGGCGCGTGGTGGAAGAGCATCTTGGCGCGAATACTGCGAAGTTGTTTTCGGAGTCGGAACAGCGAATGAATTCTGAACTCGATCGGCTGCGAGAAGAACTGGCGAATGTTGATCCCACCTTAGCTGGCGCGCTTGATACAGGTCGTAAGAAAATCAATTATCAGTTAGAAGGTTTGCGAACGCGGTTCGTGAGAGCGCAATTTGCGCGCGACGAAGCTGCTCAACGCCAACTGCAGAGGGCGTTCGATCAACTGTATCCACACAAGGATTTGCAGGAGCGTCACATCAACATCACTTCGTTGCTGGCCCGCCACGGTACGTACGTGATTGAGTGGATCTATAACGCGGTGAATATTGGATCGAATGAACACCAGGTAGTTTATCTCTAGATTGAAGATTGAAGATTGATGATTGTAGATTGAAGATTGGCGATGCTGCGTTTCGGAAACGCTAATCTACAATCTACAATCTACAATGGTTAACGTCTCACGCACAATGTCAAAGATTCGAGTCCTCCCCGATCATGTTTCAAATCAAATAGCCGCTGGTGAAGTTGTTGAGCGCCCGGCTTCCGTGGCGAAGGAACTGGTTGAAAACAGCATCGATGCGGGCGCGACGCGCATCACGATCGAGATCGAAGGTGGCGGCCGGCGTTTGTTGAAGGTCTCAGACGACGGCGAGGGCATGGTGCGCGACGACGCTGTGCTTGCTTTTGAACGTCATGCTACCTCGAAGATCCGTAGTTCAGATGATCTCGCCTTAATTACCACCCTCGGGTTTCGTGGTGAAGCGCTCGCATCAATCGCCTCAGTGGCAAAGGTCGAGCTAACGACCCAAACCGCAGAAGCGGCTGCGGCAACTCGTGTGACAATCGAGGGCGGCAAAATGCGCGACGTTAAGGACGCAGCGCATCCACGCGGAACAACCCTGACGATCCGTGATCTGTTCTTCAATGTGCCGGCGCGCAGAAAGTTTCTACGCTCGGAAGCGACTGAAACATTCCATCTAACAAATCTTGTAACTCATTACGCGTTGGCCCATCCAGAGATCGCCTTTAGCTTCATCAATAATGGTCGTGAGGTATTGCATGCAACGGCTGCGAACGACTTGAAGGAACGGGCTTACCAGGTTTTTGGTCAAGACTTCCTCGACAACTTGCTGGAAGTGGATGGCGGCCATCCGCAGGTGGCTCGCGTTAGCGGCTACATTTCGGCGCCACGCGATCGGCGCACCTCGCGAGATTCGCAGTATCTGTTTGTGAATCGACGGTTCGTACGCGATCGCTTGATTGGCAGGGCTTTATCAGAAGGGTATCGGTCGGTTCTTCCTCACGGCGTTTATCCGGCGGCGCTGTTGTTCATTGAAACACCGCTTGAGGAGGTGGATGTCAACGTTCATCCAGCGAAGACCGAGGTGCGCTTTCGACGCGCGGCTGCGGTTGCTGATGCCGTTCGTGAATCTGTCCGCGACGCTCTCGCAGGGGCAGGTTTCGTGCGTGAGGAACGTGAGGCGGAGACAGGGGGACTGGGAGAAGGGGAGACACGGGGACGGGGAGAAGGGGCGAGTGCTTCAGCGGCCGCCGTTGGAGGAGCGGAATTCACATCTCAAAGACCTCCTTCAGGATCCGAAGCTTCTTACGCTCCAACTCCGATTGATGCAGAGAATGTCCGCGTTGACTTTAACGTGCGTCCCGACTACCAGCCGCCCTCGCAATCAAAGATCGACTTTGCATCGTTCATGTCATCAGTTGAGGAAGCGCTCGAGGAAGAGGAAGCAGACGCGGACACAGGACACGGAGACGGGGAGACACGGAGACACGGAGACACGGAGACAGTTGAGTTGGACGGTTCCATCGCCGCGTCGCCGCGTCCCTCTGTCTCCCCGTCTCTTCCTCCATTGAATTCCGCAGAAAAATTCGCGCGTGAAGTCACGCCGGAATCTTTGTCCGCAAATATTCGACCGCTGGGCCAACTTGAAGAGAGTTTTATCATCGCCACTGACGATGAAGGATTGTTGTTGATCGATCAGCACGTCGCGCATGAACGCGTACTCTTCGACAAATATCGCACCCTTGAAGCGGAACGCCGGTCGGAGTCGCAGCAGTTGCTGGTGCCGGAGACATTTGATCTGACACCGGCCCAAGCCGCGGTTTACGATCAGCTTGCGCCTGAGTTGGAGAATTATGGCTTTGAGTTGATGCGACTTTCAGGGAGGACTGTCGCAATCAAGGCGACTCCTGCGGATCTCCCGGCGGGGGAAGCGCGAAACATGCTCGCTGAATTGCTCGATACCGTTGATTCTGAAAAGAAGAACACGGCGCGCGAGACGTTGCGTGATGAAATCGCCGCTTCACTCGCGTGTCATGCCGCAATCAAGGTCAACATGCCCCTGGCGCCGGAGAAAATGCGCTGGCTAATTGATCGTCTACTACAGACATCTTCACCAACCACCTGCCCACACGGCCGACCGGTTATTCTTCGTTTAAAAACACGTGACATTCTGAAAGGCTTCCACCGCATTTAATCGACTCGCTTCATTGTCGAGCGTGAATCCCACACACTAGCGAGCCCGTGAAAATAATTCGACACCACTCGCTTTAGCGGCGTAGAGATTCAACTTCTGCCTACACCGACAACTTCTCATTCTCCCCGGGCTTCAGCCTGGGGACGGCCGCTCATTTTGAACTTCGAAACCATTTCAATGGTTTACAGAGCAGCCTCCAGAATCGAAACGCTCTCATTAAACCGTCGCTGCAACGCCAAGGCTGAAGCCTTGAGGTGAATAAGACATAGTCGTCGCTGTAGGTAAAAGTTGAATCTCCACGCCGTTAAGCGGGTGGTGTCTTTAACCAACCGTGTCTAATTATTTTCAAAGCGTCGGCAGTAATGTGTGCGTCCTTTGGCGGTATGGGCATTGCCTGTTAATGAAGATCGACTCTCGGCAGATCGAAATTCATACAGAAGTACTTCGGAGGAGGAAAAACCATGGGACTCTTTGACAAGATGTTTGGACGCGGTGCATCCGAGGCTGAAAATCAGCAAGGTGCGCAGCAGCGCTTCAATGAGCTAAAAGGGAAATACCAAAGCGTGCTTAACATGGCGGATCAACAACAGATCCGATTTCAGAATTTGCACGTGCAGGACAACAAGCTGTTTATCAGGGGTGTGGCGCCCAGTGAAGACGCCAAAAACAAATTCTGGGATCAAGTCAAACTTGCGAATCCGAACGCTGACGACATCACTGCAGACATATCGGTTGATCAAAGCCGTGCGGTGGGTGCGGCTGCCGGTGGTGGACAAGGTGGAGGACAAACGTACACCGTTGCGAGCGGCGATACGCTATCGAAGATCAGCAAGAAGTACTACAACGACCCGAACGAGTACATGCGGATCTTCTACGCTAACCGCGACAAGTTGAACGATCCGGACAAGATTCAGGTCGGCCAGAATCTGGTCATTCCGCCAGACGACGACAAGTAAGAGAAGAATTGGCCGCAGATTGTCACAGATACACACGGATCAAAGTAAGAGCATTACTCTGATCTGTGTTCTTCTGTCGTTATCTGCGGCCAAATTGTTTCTTACAGGCGAGCGAAAGTTTCAAGGACGAGTTCAGTATCGGAGAGATCGGGTAGAAACGCGTCAGGTTCGCATGCGAGAAGTTCCTCAGCGGAATAGAAGCGTCCGGTGCCGAGAGCGACTGCGCGTGCCCCGAAGTGTTGCGCGCATCCGATGTCGTTCGGTGTATCGCCGAGTACGATGAATTGCTCGGCGGCGAGATTCATCTTGAGTTGCTTACGAATACGTTCAGCGGCGAGTGTCGGAAGATCTTTCCGATCGTGCGATTCATCACCGAATGCTCCGGGCAAGCTGAAATATTTCTCAAGTCCTACTAGTTCCATCTTCAAATAAGCCATCGCTTCGATATTTCCCGTCAACAGAGCAGAACGATAACGCGGATGCTGATCGAGAACATCGAGCATCTCACGCACTCCCGGTATGACTTGAAAGAACGGGATCCCGTTGCCAGTTACGCGGCGTGCTTCTTCGGTGATGCGCACGCTCACTTCGTGGATCCGCTTGCGAATGTCATCGTGTGTGAAACCTTCGTCGCGCAAGGCTTCGGCGATGATTTGCAAGTCGGTCATGCCCGAGACGCGCATTGTCGCGAGTTGTCCTGACGTGCCGAATATCTCCTCTAGCACAGGAATCGTGTAGTCCTTGTATCCGCCGGTGCGAACGGAACGGATCAAGGTGCCGTCGATGTCCCAGAGTAAGATTCTTAAGTCGTCGCTCATAACCAAACAAAAAGAATATCCACAGATTACACAGATTAGGTGCTGAGATAGTCAAGTTGAGCAGTTATGTTCATCATAACCCCACACTTGAACGCCGACTTCCAAATCGAAGCTGCAAAGCTGATCACTCAACTTAACTGACTCAGGCTTAATCTGTGTAATCTGTGTAATCGGTGGATACTCTTTTTCTGACTTGCACTCATTCAATCACCGCCAGCAATGTCCCTGCCTCGACCGTATCTCCGGCGCTCACTGTTATTGAAATGACTTTACCGGCGCGCGGCGATTTCATTTCGTTCTGCATCTTCATCGCTTCAACCACCACTAGACCAGTGCCGGCTTCAACCTCTTGCCCGGCTTCCACCAACACGCGCACGACTTTACCTGGCATGGGCGCGATAATCTCTGCGCTACCATGATGATGTTTGTCAGCCTCTTCGTCGGTTCGCAGTCGACGCGGATCAATGACACTGATGAGGTGATTGTTTCCTCGAGTCGCAACATCAAACATATTCTTCGATCCGCGGTGCTGATTAACGTGCAACTCAAAAACACGCCCGCTCTCGAAGAGCAGGAACGCATCATCACCAATCCGGTGCAGGTCCAGATCATACCGGCGACCACAAACCTCGGCAGTGACATGGGAATCCTTAAACTCCAACGTCAGTTCACACTGCTCTCCATTCAATTCAGTTTGTAGTTTCATCTCTTTGGCCTCTTGTGGGCTCGATCGCCAAAGGTGTTTGCGTTTAGAGATGCCTGCCTGCCGGCTACTTTCCAGCGGCTGCTCTTAACCATAAGGGGTGTGATTCGTCTTTGTTGACTCCGGGTGAAATACAGTGCCGCCGCAATCATCGCAAGATCTGTTTCGACAACAGAGGTCGACTTCGTTTCTTTACTCGCTTGTCGTTCGTTGAAACGTGGAATGAATCCGGTGTCGAGTTTGGCGGCGACGAACTCCTCGTCTTTCACTACCTCTCGAAAGAAGGGAAGTGTCGTTGTGATCCCTGTCACCGTGTATTCATCAAGAGCGCGCGTAAGTCGATCAATCGCCTCGATCCGAGTGCTGCCCCAAACTGCGAGCTTCGCCACCATTGGATCATAGTGAATCGAAACGTCCGAGCGCATTTGCACTCCACTGTCGACACGAATTCCTGGTCCTGAAGGCTCGCGCAAATAACTGATTCGTCCTGGAGAAGGGAAGAAGTTATTGTCCGGATCTTCCGCGTAGATCCGGCACTCGATTGCATGACCGCGCCATGCGATATCCTCCTGTTTGAACGACAACGGTTCGCCGTTGGCAACTCGAAACTGTTCGCGCACCAGATCAAAACCAGTAACCAATTCCGTGACGGGATGCTCGACCTGCAAGCGAGTATTCATTTCAAGAAAGTAGAACTCGCGCGTTGTGTCGGAGAGGAGAAACTCGACAGTTCCAGCACCGGTGTACTGAACTGCGCGAGCAAGAGTCTTTGCTGCTTCTCCCATGCGTTGACGAAGATCCGCATCATTGATTGGCGATGGACATTCTTCGATAACTTTTTGATGGCGGCGCTGGATTGAGCATTCCCGCTCGCCGAGGTGGACCACATTGCCATGCGTGTCTGCGAACACCTGAATCTCGATGTGACGCGGCCGCTCGACTGCTTTCTCAAGATATAACGACGAGTCAGCGAAGGCGGCTGCTGCCTCGGCTTGTGCTGTTTCGAACGCTGAAGCAAGTTCTGTTGCCGATTCCACGAGTCGCATACCCTTGCCGCCACCACCAGCTGCGGCCTTCAACATCACGGGATAACCAAACTGCTCGGCAACACTCCTCGCATCGGCAAGCGAAATCAGCGGTTCGACGGTGCCGGGAACTATCGGCACACCCGCTTCCACTGCGGCGCGCCGTGCAGTGATCTTTGATCCCATCACTTCCATTGCTTCGGGTGTTGGACCAACAAAGATCAGTCCCGCGTTTGTGACCTCGCGTGCAAACTGGGCATTCTCCGCGAGAAAGCCGTAGCCGGGATGAATCGCGTCGCTCTTAGTCTTCTTCGCTGCCTCGATGATTGCCGGGATGTTTAGATAGCTTTGAATTGACGGAGCCGGTCCCACACAAACAGCCTCGTCAGCCACTCGAACGTGGTAGCTGTCGACGTCAACTTCAGAGAAGATCGCGACTGGAGAGATACCCAGTTCACGACATGCGCGCATGATACGCACGGCAATCTCACCGCGATTAGCTATGAGAACTTTTTTGAACATGCTGTTGTGGTCTTAGGTCTTAGGTCTTTGGTCCGTCACGATTCCGCCCCGATTCACAAAAAACCCTATCATGTAGTTAATACCAAAGGCCAAAGACCAAAGGCCAAAAGCCTAAGACCAAAGGTCAAAGGACAAGAGACTCTATACGACAATCGAATTCGCCGGTCGTTTGGGATCGTAGCGAACGATGATGTGCCGGCCAGGGGCGTATTGATTTGATTGTTCTTGTTGAATTGAACTGAGATCC
>DATJKB010000453.1:0-13162 GCA_035491875.1 Pyrinomonadaceae bacterium
GTAACCGAAGAACCAAACGCCGCCCAGGGCGCCGAGTGCTACCAGCGGTGATCCGAGAAGTACCGCCCACGGTAATTTCCAACTCTCATACATCGCAGCTAGTAACAGGAAGACGCAGACGATCGCGAGAATAAATGTTGGTCCAGGCGGTGGCGCGATCTTCTCCTGGTAAGAAAGCGATGAGTAAGCGAAACTCATTTCACCAGGCATTGTTTGAGCAAACACTTCTTCAAGTGCTGCGAGTGCCTGACCCGACGTATAACCGCGCCCAGGGGCTCCCGTCAGTTCCACGGACCGCAATAGATTGAAACGTGTGGTGATCTCGCTACCGGCGACGTCGTCAATGCTCACTAACGTCGAAAGTGGAACCATCGAGTTCGTTGTTCGCGAGCGAGCGTAAATCCTTCCGATGTCTTCCGATTTCAATCTGTCGGTCGATTCAGCCTGAACATAAACTCGATACAAGCGTCCGAAGCGATTGAAGTCGTTGACAAATGCGCCGCCCATAGCGGTCGACATCGTTTGAAAGACCTCATTCACAGGAACGCCAAGCGTCCGCGCCTTCTCGCGATCCAGACTTACTTTTACTTGCGGATAGTTCGGATCGAATGACGTGAAGAGAGTGCCAAGTTCGGGTCGCTGCCGGCCAGCTGCGATGAACTTGCTTGTGTGTTCGCCCAACTCCTCAAGTGTCATCGAGCCCGTGCGATCCTGGACCAGGAAATTAAAGCCAGCCGCAGCACCAAAGCCGGCGAGCGTTGGAATATTGAAGGGAAAGATAATGCCCTCCGGAATATTGGTGAACTGTTTTTGTAATCCTCCCATGATTCCTTTGACATGCAGTGCTTCACCATGACGTTCTTCCCATGGCTTCAAACGAGCGAAGATGGTGCCGTAGTTTGGCTGGTATGTATTAGTAACAACGCCGTAGCCCCCGACAGTTTGGTACGATTCGACTCCCTCCGTCTTCGCGAGAATGTCTTCAACCTGCTTAAGTACTTCGCTGGTGCGCGCGAGCGAAGCACCCGGCGGCAGTTGTACGTTGACTCCGAAGATGCCCTGATCTTCGTCCGGAATGAATCCCGTTGGAATTGCTTTTGCGAACAGGGCTGCTCCAACAACTACGAATCCGATGATCACAATAGTCAGAATGGCTCGCCTGATAAGGAGCCGCGACACGTGAACATAGCCGTTCGTGGTAACGTCGAATACTTTGTTGAATCCGCGGAAGAAGGCCCCAAGTGGTCCTCTCATCGGCTTCGGCTCTTTCAGCAACAGGGCACAAAGGGCGGGCGTGAGCGACAGGGCATTGAAAGCAGAAAGTAGCACTGAGATCGCGATCGTTAGTGCGAACTGCTTGTACATGCTGCCAACTAGCCCGCCCAGGAGCGCAACGGGTACGAAAACCGCCGACAGAATCAGCGCAATTCCGATAACGGGCGCCGATACTTCACTCATCGCTTTTATGGTCGCCTCTTTTGGAGGCAGACCATGTTCTAAGTGATGTATCACTGCCTCCACCACTACAATGGCGTCGTCAACTACGATTCCGATCGCAAGGACCAATCCAAACATTGACAGCGTGTTCACAGAGAAACCGAGTAGCGGGAAGAAAATGAATGTGCCAACCAGCGAAATCGGAATTGTGACTAGCGGAATGATCGTTGCCCGAATGTTCTGCAAGAAAACGAACACTACGACCGTAACAAGTATCAATGCTTCGACGAACGTTTTCATGATTTCATGGATTGAGGCTTCGACCGCAGGTGTCGTGTCGTAAACGATCTTGTAATCCATGTCAGGTGGAAACAATGACTTCGCATGTTCCATCGTTTCGTAAATCGTCTCAGCGGCTTTCAGCTGGTTTGCGCCAGGAAGCAGATAAACGGCCATTGCGCCGCCGGGCTTCCCATTCAGTCGTCCGAAAGAGTTGTAGTCCTGCGAACCCATTTCAGCCCGGCCGATATCTTTGATCCGAACCACTGCTCCGGTCGCAGATTGTCTTACGATTACGTTTTCAAACTCCTCAGGGGTAATAAGTCGGCCAGGTGCGCTGAGTGTTTCCGTAAACTCCTGGTCGGTTGGAGTTGGCGCGCCACCGATTTTCCCTGCTGGCGCTTGAAGGTTTTGTTCTTTGATCGCTGAAATCACGTCGGATGGAGTCAACCCTAACTTCGCCAGGCGGTCCGGCTTGAACCAAACGCGCATGCCGTAATCAGTGCCACCAAACAAATCAACCTGCGCGATACCCGGAATGCGAAGCATTTGATCGCGCAAGTTAATGCCAGCGTAGTTGATCAGGAAATTTCCGTCGTAGGCGTCTTTAGGCGAGTAAAGGGAGATCACCATCAAGATGCTGGGGCTTTGCTTCTTCACCGTGACGCCCTGCTGGTTAACTTCAGCGGGGAGGCGCGCTGCGGCAGTCGATACACGGTTTTGGGTGAGAACGTTCGCCGTATCCTGATTAGTACCTACCTCGAAATTCACGTCGAGCAGCATGCGGCCGTCGCTGGTGTTCGACGACTTCATGTAAATCATTCGGTCAACACCATTCACTTCCTGTTCGATTGGTGTTGCCACCGACTGCTCAACGGCTTCAGCTGACGCGCCGGGATAAGTTCCAGTTACGCGAATGTTCGGCGGCGCAAGAAACGGATATTGCTCAATCGATAGACCGCGGATTGTGACGACTCCGATCAAGAGCGTCAGGATCGAGATCACAATGGCGACAATCGGGCGATTAATGAAGAAGTTAGACATGGTTCAGCTTCCCTTGGTCTTGGCGGCTCATCCTCCGGTCGAAGGATTCACTTGAATGCCCGCTCTTACCTTTTGCATTCCCTCGACGATGACGCGCTCACCTGGATTCAGACCATCGAGCACGACAACATCTTTGTCTGATTTGTCTCCGAGCTTGATGCTGCGTACTGAAACCATGTTTTGTGCGTCGACGACCATCACTGTCTTCGAGCCTTGAAGTTCCTGAACGGCTCGCTGGGGAACCAGGATGGCGTTTTCTCTTTCAGCAACCGCCACGCGAAGTCGAGCAAACTGGCCCGGTCGCAAATAGCCACCCGGATTTGGAAAGGTCGCTTCAACCTTTACGGTTCCAGTTGTCGGATCTACGGTGCGGTCCAACACTCGAAATGTGCCCTGATACCGATGTAGGCTTTCGTCAGAGAGAATCAGATCGAAACGCAAAGCTCCTCGGCGATCTCCCACCGTTTCCGGATCAGTTAACTTCAGGTATTCGATTTCACTGACACTGAAGTCAACGAGCAGAGGATCAGAGGCGGAGACTGTTGCGAGCAGTGTTGCGTCACCTCGGCCCACGAGGTTTCCTTCATCAACCTGGAGGAATCCAATAGTTCCCGAGAGCGGTGAGTGGATATCGCAGAAGCTCAAATCGAGTGCGGCTTGCGTGACGCGCGCGTTGGCCGCAGACACTTCGGCTCGCGCGCGTTCTATCGTGTATTTAACCGCCGCTTCGAGATTCGTTAGGTTGGCCTGTCGCGCATCTACCGTCGCCTTCGCTGACTTCTGTTGCGCAATCGCCGCATCGAGATCCTGTTCGGTGACGGCTTTTTCCCGAGCCAGGGGAGTAAGACGCTTAACGTCCTGGTCGGTTTTAGTGAATACTGCCTGTGCTTCTGCCAACTGAGCCTGCGCCTGAAGAACGTCAGTGCGTTGTTGTGCCTGGGCCAAATCCGCGACAGCTTTGGCTGCGATTGCCTTAGCAGATTGAAGCGATGCTTCAAACGGACGCTTGTCGATGGTGAATAGGATCTGACCCTTCTTCACTGGAGAGCCCTCTCGAAAATAAACTTTCTGTAAAACTCCCTCGACGCGCGCGCGCAGTTCCACCGTATTGTCTGCCCGTGTCTGTCCAACGTACTCGCTATAAATGGGCACGGTCTTTTGATTCACAGAGGCTACGATTACCGTCGGGGGAGCTGTCTGCGCGGCAGTGTGTCCGCCGCCCTTTGACTTGCTGCAGCCCGAACTGATCGTCAATGCGGCCACCAGGACCGGCGCTGCCAATGAACCCGAAAGATTTCGCATGTGCAGGATCTTCATCGCCACTCCTTAATTTGTAGAACTTGGTTTTTTAAGGTCACGGTCCCGCCGGAAACCGGACAGGAAAACTAGATGCCTCTCAATTTTGAGGGAATGTTAGTGTCGTGATCGTGAGGCTGATACTGGCAGAATTGACAGTGCGGGCGAGTAAAGAGTGGGTGATATTGGTGAACTTCGATGTTGACTGAGATTTCAGTAGCGGCAGTAATTGTTTTTGTTTGTGTGCTGCTCCATGTCGGCGGACTGATGTTGATGGCTGAGTGGTTGTTCAAGCGGCGGGACTATCTTGAGCAAGGCACCAGGATACGCCATAGCCTTTTTATAGTCCTACTTTTTTCGGGAATCCTCGTGTTACATGTGTCCGAGACAGTACTTTGGGCGCTCTTCTATTGCTCCCGAGGCTTGTTCGACACCTTCGAAACCGCTCTCTATTTTTCGCTGGGAAGCTACACAACGATCGGCTACGGCGATGTAGTGTTGGCGCACCGGTGGCGACTGCTCGGAGCGATTGAGGGAATCTCAGGGGTTTTGCTTTGCGGCATCTCAACCGCGTTCATGTTCGCAGTTATCAATGGCATGTTCCAGGTCCGCTACAACATCAAACAACGATTCGTCCTTCACAATCAGACCTCAAAGACACTGTAAGAAGTAACAGTTACCACTTCACTTCAATCGCTATAGGCTGCTGCGGAATCCATATTCGTAAGCTTCAGGAGGGCGGCATGCAGTCAGTCAGGAGGTTGATCTTAATCGTTTTCGTCGTGACGCTCGCGACGGTTGGCCCACCACTGTCAGCCGCGCAGGCACAAGAGAATCAGGAGCGCTTAGCCCACTCCGAAGGCCAAGGTTGGCTGAAAGTGGGAGAAGAGACGTTCAAGATTTCATCCGTGATCGTAAAGCTGCTGGCAGATCGGAAGGCCGAACTCACTTTAGTCTCCGACATCACGGTCTTCTTGAACGCAACGTGGGCCAATCGCGGCGAATCGCAAGAGGCATTCGACCTCCAGATTGTTGGTGGTGCTACCGCAAGCGGTCTTCAAGGCACCGGAAGGTTGGTTCTCAGCGGCGAGGGCAAATCAGTCGCGAAGCTATCGTTGAAAGGTGTTAGCCGAACTAGTAAACGGACGGTGCAGGCAGAGTTTGAAGGGAAATAATTCTGAGATGTGAGATCCGAGATCTGAAATTTGAGATTTGAAATTTGAGATTTGAGATTTGAAAGTTTGAGAGATGAACTGGCGCGCCCGATATCGCTTGCAGCTTTACTACCGGAATTCTATTTGGATTCTGCCCGTTTTCAGCATCTTTGCAGGCTTGATTACGGTGGCTCTGGTTAACCAGATCGATGCCACATTGGGCTGGCAGTTGAAAATGGCGCCGGATACTGCACGAACTGTTATAGGAACAGTAGCCGCATCGATGTTCACACTGGTGGTCGTGTCCTCGTCAGCAGTGCTGGTTGCGGTCCAACTCGGTAGTGCTCAACTCACGCCTCGAATCATTCTCCTGGTCTACCGCAGTCGGATTCGCAAACTCTGTGTCTCAGCATTCGTCTTTACATTTACATTTTCTGTCGGCGTGCTTGTTCGGATAGACGAGACTGTTCCATTGTTGAGCAGTTACATAGCGGCGTATGGTTTTCTATTCAACCTCGCGCTGTTTCTCTATTTCCTTGATGGTGTCGGAAAGGCATTAAGACCAAGCTCAGCGTTACAGGTTGTGGGATCGTTAGGTCGCGACGTCGTCGAGAGCGTCTACCCTTCCAAGCTCAAAAGAGACGATCCATCTGTTTCAAAACCCAACGAGTATTCAAAGAAGCATCCGCGACGAGTGATTCACAACGAAGTAGATGGAGTCGTACTGGCGTTTGATCGGAAAGGGCTCGTATTACTCGCCGAACGATCAAACTGCGTGATCGAATTAGTTCCTCAAGTCGGCGACTTTGTTGCGGAGGGCGAGCTGATGTTTCGGCTCTACGAGAACGGCGAAAGTCTTTCTGCCGACACGTTGCGCTCGTCAGTCGCACTGGGCCAGGAACGTACTCTAGAGCAGGACCCAACCTTTGCGTTCCGCATTATTGTTGATATCGCTTCCAAGGCGCTTTCGCCAGCCATTAACGATCCAACCACTGCGGTCTTAGCGCTGGATCACATCCATCATCTCCTTCGTGACGTTGGCTCTCGCAATCTCGGTGACGGACGGGAAATCGACAGAACCGGGCACCTTCGACTCCTTTATCGAACACCAAACTGGGAGGATTTTGTTCATCTGGCTGTTACGGAGATTCGCCAGTATGGAGGCGACAGTATTCAGGTAATGCGTCGATTGAAAGCGATGTTAGACAACATGATTGAGATTTTGCCGCAAAAGCGCGTGCCCCTACTACGCTTGGAATTAAGTCTGTTGGAGGCAACATCCAAGCGCATGTTTGTTGATGTTTACGATCAATCGCTTGCTGACGAGGGCGACATGCAAGGCATAGGTGGCGGGGATAAAAATCGCCGAGAGTATGAGGAACAAGGAGCGTCAGCGATTGCCTGAAACGGCTTTCTGGGGTGTTCAGTGATCTAAGTAAGCAAGGTCGTAGTCAACTGGCCCCCGCGAAATCCCTTTTGGTCCAACTTTAGGATCTTTCCGACAGAGGGTGATCCATGCCTATTTGGCTCTATCAAGTCTCTCCGGTTGTTGCCGGGTT
This sequence comes from Pyrinomonadaceae bacterium, assembly GCA_035491875.1. Classification (GTDB taxonomy): domain Bacteria; phylum Acidobacteriota; class Blastocatellia; order Pyrinomonadales; family Pyrinomonadaceae; genus PSRF01. The sequence continues at coordinate 6,770 of DATJKB010000453.1, forward strand.
CGTTGTCTTTGTCATCATCGAGACACTAGCGCTCTTCGGACTCATGTTGGCGCGGCGCTTTCTCATACAGCGACTCACTTACAACGAAGGCGTACACGAAGCTGTAAGTGGAACAGTACAGGCCATTGGTGTGTTTTATGGAATCACTGTCGGTCTAATAGCAGCGGGGGTTTGGAGTACCAACTCGAATGCGTCTGATTTGGTCTCCAAAGAAGCTGCCTCGATTGGTTCTCTGTATCGAGACGTCAGCGGCTATCCATCACCGTTACGTGATGAGTTGCGGGCGGGGCTGCGCGATTACACGGTTTTTATTATCAATGAAGCTTGGCCTGCACAGAAGATGGGTCGCGGTCAGACACTCGACCGGGGCGTTCGAATCATGGATGAGTTCCAGACCAAACTTTATACTTTCAACCCATCGACGTCCGGACAGTCAGCGTTACACAGCGAAACTCTCACGGCCTACAACCGGCTCCTCGAGTACCGTCGGCTGCGTATCGATGCAGTCGGCAGCGGTCTGTCGTCCGTAATGTGGGCAGTGATCTGGATCGGTGCGGCTATCAGCATCGGGGTTGCGTACTTCTACAAGATTCCGGATTGGAAGCTGCACGCAATACTAATAGCGCTCATGGGTGGTTTTCTGGCCATGGTTGTCTTCATGATCATCGTCAATGACAAGCCATTTTTCGGTTACGTGTCAATCTCGACAGACGCTTACAAACTAATCCTCGAACGACTTATTGACGTGACGAAATAGCGACTCACAAACGCCTGCTCTTCACTGTCAAAAGTGACAGTTACCCTCCTCTCAACTGCTTCATAAGATCAGCTTTAGGATTAGTTTGGGAAAGATCCAGGCCGAAGCTGAGAAAGGTGTGATCCCGTCATGCAGCGAATAATCAGTTCAGCTCTAGTCGTCTTCATCATCACCGTTTCACTGATCTCGACCGACGTGGCTTGGAGGAGCGCCGCTAAGACGACAGCCTCGCCGTCGATGACGCAAACGCAGATCACGAAAGAAGCCGCCGATCGCGGTTGGCCGCGTGGCTATAGTTTGCCGAGCGAAGCGCAAATCGTGTTGTTTCAACCGCAGTTCGCCAGTTGGGATGATCAAAAGCACGCGGTCGCGCTTGCCGCGGTTTCATATGTAGCGAAAGGTGAACAGAAACCCGCACTGGGCACGATCAAGATTGAAGCGGATACCGCAGTTGCCCTGGAACAACGACTAGTGAAGTTCACGCCATTGAAGATCACGGAGTCGAATTTCCAAACGCTTCCCAAAGAGCAAACGCGTGAGATCGTAACCGAGCTTGAGAAAAATCTGCCTGATGAGGAACGCATTATCTCGCTCGATCGGGTGCTTGCCTATGTCGACAAGAGCTCCATCCGTCCGAAAAACGTCGCGGGTATTAGGGGCGACGCACCCAAGATTTATTTCAGCAACATACCGGCAATCCTCGTAAGCTTTGATGGTGAACCGATCTGGAGTCCGATCAAAGACAACGAGCTCAAGTTTGCCGTCAATACAAACTGGGATGTCTTTCAGCACACGCCAACAGGAATGTTCTATCTGCGCAATGAAACGACCTGGCTTAAAGCAACCGCTTTGAATGGCGCATGGTCGAACGCGGGAAGACTTCCCGAGAGTTTCAACAAGTTACCGGACGACGAGAATTGGAAGGACGTTCGCGCCAGTCTGCCAGGAGTTCCTGTTAACCGGACACCAAGTGTTTACGTCACATCTGATCCGTCCGAGATGATCCTGCTCGACGGCGAACCAAAGTATGTTCCCGTGCCGGGTACTCAATTGCTGTGGGTCAGTAACACGGAAAGCGATATCTTCCGTTATGGAAAGGATGGTCCGTTCTTCTATTTGGTAACCGGCAGATGGTTCAAAGCGCCAAGCATGCTTGGGCCATGGAACTTCGCAACGCCGGAGTTGCCGGAAGACTTCAAGCTGATCTCGCTTGAACATCCGCGTTCACGGGTCCTGGCTTCAGTGCCTGGAACACAACAAGCGGCCGAAGCGGTCTTGCTTGCGCAGGTGCCGCAGATTGCGCGTGTTAACAAGAAAGAAATAGCCGCTCCCGAGGTTGCTTATAACGGCGAACCTGAATACGAGGGAATTCAGGGCACGCAACTCCAACGAGCCAAAAACACCGACAAGGAAATCATTAAATTCGGCGACACTTACTACCTGCTCTACGAGGGAATCTGGTTCATGGCGAATACTCCGAAAGGTCCCTGGACTCTCGCCACTTCTGTTCCCAAGGAAATCTACGATATTCCCGCAAACTCGCCGGCACACAGCGTGACCTACGTAACTGTCCAAGAGGACGATGACAAAAACGACGATTGGGTAACATATGCGGCATATGCAGGCTACACCGGTTTAATGATCGGTTGGGGCTGTGCCGTGTGGGGCACAGGCTGGTATTACCCACCTTATTACTGGTACGGCGGTTATTACCCAATCTATTACCCATACTGGCGAACTTACGGTTACGGATCCTGGTACAACCCATACACCGGAAGATACGGAACTGCGGGAAGGATCTATGGACCATACGGCGGTGTCGGGTTCGGCGCGCGTTATAACCCGGGCACCGGTACCTATTCTCGCGGAGCATTTGCATATGGACCTTTTGGCGCGCGTGGCGCGGCGGAAGCTTATAACCCGCGTACCGGAACCTACGCGAAAACGCGACAAGGTTCGGGTGTGTACGGCAGTTGGGGTTCTACAACAGTGCAACGCGGAGACGATTGGGTTAACACCAAACGATTCACCAGCAGCGCCGGCAATACCACGCGCGTTACACGCGGAGATCAGGGAACGATGATTTCTCGGCGCGGAGAGGGTGGTCGTGGCTTTGTTGGATCGAATGGCGAAAACGTTTACGCAGGCCGCGATGGCAACGTCTACCGGCGCGATCAAAATGGCAACTGGAGCAAATGGTCAGATGGCGGTTGGAATTCGGCACAGAAGCCAGACCAGTCTGTCCGCGACAGCATGTTGAATGATCGTGCAAGACAACAGGAGCGAGCAACACAAAGAGAGGGCGCGAGCGGCGACCGCACAAGTCAACCGTCGAGAACGCAACAAATGGATCGATCGACATATCAGAACCTCGAACGCGATCGAGCAGCGCGACGAGAAGGAACTCAACGCACGCGCGATTACGGCACTTACAATCGCAGTAGCAGTCCAAGCCGAAGCAGCAGCAGTTCCGGCAGTTTTCGCGGTGGTGGCATGAGAGGTGGTGGTGGTTTCAGAGGTGGTGGCGGTCGCCGCTAAGCGCTGGACGGAGTCTCGCTCCGATTCACTTTTACCGGCAGCGGGCGTGGGATTGAGATCCATGCTCGATAAAAAGAATCGCATTACTATCGGATCGACGTTGGGTTTGGCAGAGAAGGTCGCACGATTGCCATCGGCATTGGTGAAGCATTCTGACTTACATAGGTTGTTTGTTCGCTCAAAGCGAGCGAAGGTCGTTCATTCAAACGGACTAATAAAATTTACCTCTCCTCGATAGTGTTGTCGCCTAAGCACTCTTAAAGACGTTGAGAGGCGCCAGACGCTGAGAGTGTTGCGATGTTTCCGTTTATCTCCCCCAGGGTACCTGCTAATCGCGTATTCCCTTCTCGGTGCGCACGACAGGGTCGCGCAATACGATCCTTCGCTCTCCGAGTCGCGCGGCGGCTACCGCCTGTTTTCCTCCTCTTTGCTATCTCCGCGATTTGGTTTTCCTCCGTCCTGGCCAAAGCGCCTACACCCGTTGAAGTCGAGATGTTCCTCGTTCTCAACAAATGGATTGTCCTCGCTGGCGTTGCGACATTCCTGTTGCAGGCAGTCCTAATCATCTGGCTCTTAATGACGCGCGTACGACGTCGTGAGGCGCAAGACGAGAGTCGACGCCTGGAAACCCTCGCCGACTCCGGCTACAAGCGTCTGAATGAAGTTGTTTCCAACGTCCCCGGAATTGTGTGGGAAGCGCGAATAGACCCAAGTACGCATGAGCTAACAGCGACTTTCATTAGTGACTATGCCGAGAAAATGTTGGGCTACACGGTAAAGGAATGTTTGTCGACGCCTCAATTCGCGCTTCAGCTCGTCCATGAGGACGATCGAGAAAGATTCGCGCGAGAGGCCGCGGCCGTTTTTTCAGGCGGCCCGGCTCTTCTTCAGTTCCGCTTGCGTGCGAAAGACAGTCGTACGGTTTGGGCTGAAGCGCACGTCGATCCGCAACTGGACAAAACAGGGACAATCGTTGGAATTCGTGGTGTCACGCTCGATGTTACGGCCAGGCACTTGGCCGAGACTGCACGCATGCAGAGCGAGGAAACGTTCGCGAGATCATTCCGAACAAATCCACAGCCGATGTCGATTGTCACGTTGGCGGACGGGGTCTTTGTCGACATCAATGAAAGTTTTCTTACGATGAGCGGTTACGCACGTGAAGAGGTGATCGGACATACGGCGTTGCAGCTTGGAATCTGGAAGACGAAAGAACAACAGACCGAGTTTATCAATGAACTAAATCGCGTCGGCTCGATCGGTGTCCGCGAAACAAGATTTCTCAACAAAGACGGTTCCACAAGGTTCTTGCTTTCATCAACGGAAAAACTGGATTTTATCGGCGAGGAATGCTTCCTGATCGCTTCAACCGATATTTCGGAGCGCGTGGCAGCACAAGAAGCCTTGCAAGAAAGCGAAGAACGTTTTCGAAATATGGCCGACGCAACGCCGATAATGATCTGGATGTCAGGTCCAGATCAGGGATGCAGTTACTTCAACCAGCAATGGCTCGATTTCACTGGCCGCACAATGGACGAGGAACTAGGAAGCGGCTGGGCCGGGGGCATCTACCCTGAAGATTATATTCGCTGCCTTGACATCTATTCGAAGAGTTTTGATCTGCGAACGCCTTTCGAGATGGAATACAGACTACGCAGAACCGACGGAGAGTATCGTTGGGTCTACAACAAAGGCACCCCTTGTTTTTCCACACCGGACCACGTCTTCCTTGGGTATATCGGCTCGTGTCTTGATATTACTGAACGTAAAGAGTCGGAAGTGAGCCTGCGCAAAGCTCACGAAGAACTGCATCGGATGAAGAACCAACTGGAGGCGGAAAATATTTACCTTCAGCAAGAACTGCAACGGGATTCGAGTTTTGGGGAGATCGTTGGCGAGAGCGACGCAATCAAATACGTTCTGTTCAAAGTTACGCAAGTCGCGCCGACTGATACCACTGTGCTCATCACAGGTGAGACGGGTACTGGAAAGGAGCTTATTGCGCTTGCGATTCATGAAGCGAGTTCGCGAAAGGATCATCCATTAATAAAGGTGAACTGTGCTGCGCTTACTCCCAGCCTGATCGAAAGCGAGTTGTTCGGTCACGAGAAAGGTGCTTTTACCGGGGCCGGTGCGCGGAAACCTGGTCGGTTCGAGTTGGCGGACCGTGGGACAATTTTCCTGGATGAAATTGGCGAGCTCCCACTCGAGTTGCAGGTCAAACTTCTGCGTGTGATTCAAGAAAACGAATTCGAGCGACTCGGCGGAACAAAGACGATCAAGGCGGATGTGCGAATTATCGCGGCCACGAATCGCAATCTAAAGCAGGAAGTTGAAGACGGCCAGTTTCGCGAAGACCTCTGGTATCGCTTGAATGTTTACCCGATCACAGTGCCTCCCTTGCGACAACGCAAAGAGGATATCCCGCTGTTGGTTGAGCACTTCGTAAATGCATCCGCAAAGAAGTTTGGGAAGACAATCACGTCGGTGTCGCCGAAGTCGTTACAGCGATTGCAGGCGCATTCATGGCCGGGGAACGTCAGGGAACTGGCCAACGTGATCGAGCGCGCCGTTATCCATGCAAAGGGAAGCCTCTTGCAGTTGGTGGATCGTTTTGAAATCGCTGTCGAGGAGCAGCCGTTTTCCACCAAGACGCTTGGTGAGATTGAACGCGAGTACATAATGGAAACATTGGAACACACTGGATGGCGGATCGAAGGCCCGAGTGGCGCTGCGAATATCCTCGGGCTCAACCCGAGCACATTGCGGACACGCATGCTCAAGCTCGGGATACACCGGCGTCACACGCATGTTTCTGCGGGTTCTCCGTCGCATTCCGCGCCCTAACACTCCAAGATCGCGCTAACCACGGATCGCTATCCGTGGAGTTAAACGGATCCCACGAAATACAACGGCATTTTTACACCAACCTGCCCACCCCACGAAGTTTGTCAGCACAGTTAAGTCTTTATAACAAAAGGGTCGACGGTAGAGAGCATCAAGGCGCGACTCTCTTGTGCACAGCGTTTGCAAAGAAGGTAGCAAAGGCCCAGTCGGTACTCAGCAAACGAGAACTACAACAGAACTGCAGCGTGCGG
>DATJKB010000454.1:0-14462 GCA_035491875.1 Pyrinomonadaceae bacterium
TTCAACGCTCGCCATTGTTCACGCGAAGGCGGTTGGGCGAATGCGGTCGAAGACAGAATCATCAGAAGGAGAATTGTCGCGAAGCGCATTAGCATGATTTTTAGCTCTTTGGAGTGTGCCGACCTGTCGGCGCTTGGCCAAAGCGGTGACAGGTCACCGCACTCCAAAGAGTAAGTTTCGTCGATCAGTAGTTTCGACAGCGGGCAACTTCGACACTGTCGTTACGATTTGTGGATCTGTGTACTTCTCAGAAGCGCGGCGCAAAAGTGGAAACAACATCTGCGGTGGCCACTGCCCGAGTTGTTGGTAGGGCCACTTCTTTTCACCAAAAGCGAACGGCGTTAGAAAGTTAATTGCTTTGCGAATACTTCTGCCGTCACGGGTTTCATAGTTCCAGAGATCAACGTCGACACTCTCTCCGAGCCGTGCAAGCAACGTTAGCCCGTCGAGATTGCCGACGCTGTAGCTCCACGCTTTTGTGCGAGTTAACTCCAGCGGCTGTCGACCGTCAGGTTCGATCTGCAAGGCGATGCGTTTTTGCTTTGCTGTCTCTAGAACTTTACGCGCGAGTTCTCGCTGACCCAGAAACAGCGCAAACGAAACTACCTGCACATCATAGTAAGTGCCGTGATTGTTTTTTGCCGCGGATTCGTCTTTGCCGTTCTTGCTCTTAAGCATCCATCGCAGAAACTGATCGAACCAATTTTCCATTCCCCGCTGATCCGCCTCAGACCAGGCCTTTGCACCTCGCAACAAGCCGATCGAATCAACAACGCGCGTTAGTCCACGCGTTTCTATTAATCCGATGCCTCTACCGGTGTTGATTCCGGGGATGCCCTGCGCATATTCGAGGTTCGGATTCATGCGCGTGTCGGTTTTGAGGAAAAATGTGCGCAGTAATTCAATGGCTTTCGCCGCGTACTTCTCCTCATGAGTAAAGAAGTAAGCAAGTGAGAGCGTTTCCACCGCAGCGTACATTTGATCAAGCACGCGGTGGTTATCGATCTTGTCTATTTCAGGATTACGTTCACCATCGCGCCGGATGTAAGGGAGACCTGTTTGAGTCTTTGGGTCAGGCCAGAAGTAGGGCGCCTGACTCATGTAGTCGCGCTTGTCGCCACTCGGTGGCGTGACTGTTTTGGTGGTGACTGAAAACGGACCGACGGTGAGAGCCTTATCAGCGTCACTCGTTAGCTTTAGCAATGCCGTTTTGGTTTCACTGTCGCCTCGCGCGATACGTTCCCTGGTCGCTAGCAGATGTTTAGACTTTAGAAGAAAAACCTTCGGCGGGTCGGTTGCACCAGCTAATTGTGCGTTGACGAAAGTCACAGGAGTCAACAACATCAGAAGAGCACCAAACGTGCTTAGCACCATGCCGTTGCTTTGTCCCTTATGAATCACGTTGCTTCGAGGGTTGACTGGCGTGGTCTGAACTTCTTCTCTGTGCAACCTCCGTGTTTTCTGTGTCTCGGTGGTGGTGTTTACTCGGAAAACAACTTAACCACGGAGACACAGAGCACACGGAGGCTGCACAGAGAAAACCACCCGATTACTTAGTGCTGACCGGCGTGAGACTAATGTGAAACAATCGCATCAGCTCGCCGCCCTTTATCTCCACGGGTTTCACCGCAACTTCGTATTTGCCAGACGCTAATTTAACTCGGCCCAAGATCACAGTTGCAGCGTTGGGTTCGCTTGCAGTCGGAACCACAACAGCCTGAAAAGTTTGCTGTCCAATCGACACGGAATAACTACCGCTGTTCTCCTTTGAGGCCGTTGTGTACTTCAATGACACTTCGTATTCAGCCGCTTCATTGGTACGCACCTGCCAGCCTACCCACTCTTTTGGATCGCGCCATTCCATCACATATGCGCGCGCAGCTTTGCCGTCGCCATAGCGAAGTCCGGCACCATGCAATTCACCATCGAAAGTGCGTAGAACATTTGGCTGAATTCTTGTTGCTAGCAGACGAACCGGATTCGCGCGAATCTCACCTACCACTTCGAGAACTATCACCGTGTCGGCCTTATCAGCAGTCGTAAGTGGAATCCGAATAGTTGTATCGCTGTCGTTGAAGCGTCGCGTGCGCAACGAGCGCTTACGAGGATCAGCAAGCAGGTAAGCAGCGGCGATTTCGGTCTTCAAACCTCCAACCACCAATTTGCCATCACGTGGCCAGTCGAAGACGTGAAGATAGATCTTGTTTCCCTTTCGCACTGATTCACCCCAGGGCTGAACAGGCAGCGGCGTTCGTTCGGTTCCATAGATGCTCTCGCCATTCGTCTCAAGCCATCTACCGATTCCTAACAAAATCGTCTCATCCTTCGCATCGATCAGACCATCCCCGGTTGGACCAATATTCATCAGAACATTGCCACCACGTGCCGCAGCCTTCGCCATCAGTTGAATGAAATGAGCGACGGGTTTATGGCTGTTGTCGTACTTGTGATAACCATACGACTCGTTCGTCGTTGGAATCGTCTCCCAATCGCCTTCGGTTGGGACGATCTCAGCAGCGCGATCACCCGTGTTCTTGTAGTCACCGAACGAGTATCCGCGTCCACGTGCGAGCCGGCCGTTGATTACAACGTTAGGATCGGCCGCGCGTACCACTTTCAAAATGCGAATGTTTTCTGACAGAGGAAGACGTGAAGGTGTGTCGAACCAGAGAATGTCAGGCTTGTAATTCTTCAGCAACTCCAGAATTTGGGGAATTGCCTTTTCGTTAACGTACGACTGTATTCTCGGAAACATCTCGGGATGTAGATCGAACCATTGTGTTCCGCCGTGCAGACCTTTATCGCCGCCTGGATTTGGATAGTCCCAGTCGTTGCCGGGACCGTTCGGATGTTCCCAATCAATTGCGTGCGAATAATAGAAGCCGAAGCGAATGCCGTTTCTCCGACACGCATCCGCTAACTCCCGCATTGGATCGCGTTTGAAGGGCGTTGCTTCACGGATGTTGTAAGGCGTTACTGACGAAGGGTACATCGCAAAGCCGTCGTGATGCTTCGCGGTGATGATCAGATACTTCATTCCCGCGGCTTTTATGAGTTTCACCCACGCATCGGCATTAAACTTCACGGGATTGAAAACCGACACCGCCCTCGAGACGTACTCAACGCGCGGGATTTTCTGAATGCGCATCAGATGTTCGGCGTAACCTCTGAATGGTTTGCCATTCCATTCGCCACCCGGAGTTGAGTAGACGCCCCAGTGAATGAAGCAACCGAACTGCGCTTCGCGCCACCACGCGATACGCTGGTCGTGAGTCTTCATCGACTCGGTCCACCAGCCTTTCACTGCTTCTTCAATCGCTTTTTCGTCGCGAGCGTTTGACTCGGCTGCAACCGCAAGTTGCTGCGCCGCAACTGGGAAGGCCAGGATGAAACCTACAGCAACAATTCCTATCAGTTGACTAAGACTGCGATCGATCTTTCTCATCTCACCTCGAAGATTAAGTAAGCTCTGATTAAGAACCCACACTGCCCGCTATTCAGTGCCGTACGAGGTACTGAAGAACAAAGCGCAAAGAGCTAAGGGAAGAAGATGCTATTTGCCATTTGCTCCTTTGCACCTAGCTTCTTCCCCTTAGCTCCTTGCCCTTAGCTCTTTCCTTTTAGCTCTTTGCCTTCTTTAAAAAACGAATCGCAAACCAAACTGTATCTGCCGCAGCGTAGTGCCCTGGGCCAACGCAGTGAGAAAAAAGCGTCCGTCGCAAATGCGGCGGACGCTTTGTCAACGTTAGAAATTGACACGAATCGACGCCTGCATGACGCGCGGCGCACGCGCGGACGTGGGCGCTCCAAACCGAGTGTTTGTTTGCAGCAACTGGCCAAATTGTGGCCCCGCGCAAAGATTTGCTGTTCCAGCCAAAGCGGTAGTGCCTGACGGGCAGGCTCCGCTGACCTTGGCGCTTGTTGTCGTGTTGATACCGAAAGTCATTGCGCCATCGATATCTCTAAAATTCGCTCGATTGAAGAGGTTGTACGTCTCCCATCTCAACTGGATTGAACGATTCTCTCCAAGTGGGAAATTCTTGAAGAACGCGATGTCGGTATTGAATACTGACGGCATGCGGACCAGGTTTCTTTGATAGTTGCCAATGCTACCGAACGTCGAAGGCTTCGCGAAGCAAGTCGGGTCGATAACATACGCCGTACCTGTAGGATCCGTTCCTGCCGACTGGTTTGGATCGCATGTCACTACAGGCCGCGCGTTGATTTCGCCGCCGGTGAAGTTGGTTACCGTTGTGGAAGTACAGACAGTAGTTGAGCCAGTCTGCTTAACAAAACCAGGCGCGCAAGAGTCAGTTGCGGCCACGCTGTACGTGCCACCGTTGAATGCTGCGCTGACCCCCGTCTTCGGCTTACCGCTAGCATACGAAGTGATACCGGAGACTTGCCAGTTATCAAGGACATGTCTCACAAAACCATTGTTCCAGTGACGGCTCAGCGAGGGAATGTCGTAGATGTAGTTGATCGTGAAAATGTGAGTTTGATCGAAATCAGCTGGCCCGTAGTTGAATGCTTTGTACGGCCGTCCAAGGGCGACGTCAGAAGAGTCGTCGTTCGCGTAGTCGAACGTCTTGGACCAGGTATACGCAAGTCCGTAATTGAATCCGCGCGTATATCTTCTGTTGAGCTGCACCTGGAGTGCGTTGTAATTCGACGTGCCGGACCATGTAACCTGGTTGATGTCACCATAGCCTTTGTAAGGTTTGAAGAAATTGTCGCTCGCCGCACCAAAGGTATGTTGAAGACCACTCGCATCAATTTGAATTGATGTGTTTGAAAAGGGGTTTCGGCGGCAAGTCGGATCGACAACTCCACCCACCACCATCGAGCAGTTCGCTTTGGCATCAATAAACGCCGTTCCGTCCGCAATCTGATTGATGTTTCGTCTCTCGCCGAGATGTCGGGCGAGCGATCCAACGTACTGAACTTCGAGTACGGTCTTGAATCCAATGTCCTGCTGGACGCCGAAGGTGAAGTTGTAAATGGTGGGCGTGTGCGACTCGACCTCAACGGCGTTTACTGATGGCGGTGATATCAGAGCGCCGTTGATTACATTAGCTAGATTATTGATGTTGCAACCGAGACATGGTCCAACGGCGAACGAGCGGTTCGCTGGCGGATTATTTACAAGGTTGCCGCCAGTCGTACCACCACCGACACGCTGGCTGTGGTAAACGCCGGCCATTGTGCGAATTACCGTCTTGCCAGTACCGAAGAGGTCAAAGGCAAGACCCACGCGCGGTTCAAAATCAATCGGCTTCGTTGTTCTGTAGCCCTCGGGAGTATTGGGATCGGTACCGATGGCCAATCCATTGGTTAAATTGGCGCCGGGAACAAAAGTTCCAACTAAGTTGACGTTTGTGTCGATCTGTCCTGTGACAGGGTTGTAGGCGCGGCGATTCCCGGTCGCGCAAGCTGTAGCTGTAATGGGCACAATAGCGGTGCCGTTGTGACAAATCGGCAACCAGAGAGCCGCCGCCTTGGACGGATCGTAAAGGCTCGGATCAAAATTGGACCCTTGCCGATCAAACTGCGCAAACGGCGTGTGGTAACCAAACCTCATTCCATAGTTGAGACTCAGTTTTCGATTAACTCTCCACTCGTCCTGTCCATACCATTGGAAGATCGTCAACCCGAGATTAGTAAAGGGACGAGCACTCGACTCAGTGTAGGTGCGGAAGTTACCCAACAAAGCATTCGCATACGGGTAGCCTGTGCCGCCGAGAGCCGTAGTGAAAGCACTGTTGTTGTCGAAGTTGAATACACCGGACCACTGACCTCCCGGAGCTTCACCGTTCTTGAGCCGCTCGTAGTAAGTACCGAACTTGAGCGTGTGATCGCCGTGTGAGATCGAAAGATTGTTGCCAAACGACGGTTGGATGTAGTCGTTTCCAATCTCTCCCCAACGATCGAGCCAGTTAATGTTTGCCGGCGTTCCAGCAACGCCCGACCAACCCGTCACGCGCGGGATCGTTCCAAGGTGATTATTCTCGGGAAAGATTTGTGGCGAAGTGTAGCCAACGGCACTCCTGGTTAGCCGCTCGATGACACCGTCGCCCGGAATGAAACCTTCCGAGTCGTGACGCATTCCAATATTGAATTCGTTTACAACGGCTGGCCCGAAGATATGAATCCAGTTTGCACTCCATCCATTGTCTTTATACAGATAGTGAGAATTAATGCCCCAACGATTGTTGTCGCCGCCGGGCCAACCTGAAGTTCCCAGTCCAACGTTGTCAGACGTCCACCATTGACCCTTCCAGTAAACGTTGTCTTTGTTGCTCGGCTTAATGTCAAAACGAAACACATAACTGTGCTTGGGAACATCGACGCTCTGTTGGTTGACGTAATTGAACGCGGCGCCTGCTAGCGTTTTACCGCCTGGCGTGTTCGGCACCGGGAAAAAGTTCAGCAATGCGCGTCCGCTCGAGTTCCATCTGGTGTCGGGGATCACGTTGCCGGGAAATTGAGACCCAGTTAGAGGATCAATTACGGTAACTGGCGAGCCATTGCTACCCACCGATTTTGAAAAGTCACCTTTTCGCTCGAGCTCGGTGGGAACAGTCACGAACACTGGATCAGTTGGGGTGATTGTGTGTGGCCTTTCGATGTTGACGAAGAAGAACACTTTGTTGCGCAAGAGCGCCTTGCCCCCTTCGCCGAACCTGGGGACGGGCATTGGACCACTCACATTGAATCCCCAAATGTTGTGGCGATACAGCGGACGAGGAAGACCAGCTTTGTTTGTAAAGAAATTCGTCGCATTCAGCGCTTCATTTCGTAAGAAGTAATAAGCTGATCCACGGTAGTCTTTAGTACCACCCTTCGAAACGATATTGATTAACGCGCCGCCGTTGTTGCCATACTCCGCCCCGTAGTTATTGCGAAGGACCTTCACCTCCGCCACTGCGTCCTGACTGATCGTCATACTGACCTTGTTGCTACCGCTGGGTTCAGCTGCATTTAGACCATCGATCGAAGCGACAGTGGATCGACCACGCTGTCCGGAGATATTAGGAAGGTCCGTTCCGAATCCCTCACCAACGGCTTCGATGTCGTCGTTGTTCGAGGTGCCGGGAATCAAACGCAACAAAGAAGTGATGTCGCGTCCCTTGGTGGAGATCAAGCTAATTTGATCAGAAGTGAGGCGCGCGGTTAGATCGCTACTTTCGCGTTCAACGATCGCACCTTCACTAGTCACACTCACCGTCTCGGTAACCTGGCCAGGTTGTAGTTTCAGATCGCCAACTGCAAGTTTCTCGTTGGCGCTGAGCACGACACCTTTTTGTTCCAGTGCCTGGAAGTTTTGTCGCTCGACCTTCAGTGAGTAATTTCCGGGCTGCAGCGTAGTAAAACTGAAGTGGCCCTCGCTGTCGGTCGTTGCGCTTCTTTTTTCTGTTGTCGTATCGCTGGTAAGCGTAACGACGGCGCCTGGAACTACGGCTCCATTTAGATCTGTGACGGTTCCTGAGATGGACCCTGTAATAGTTTGTCCGTTGGCGACTGCACAAAGAGTGAGTAGCGCCAGAATGGTAATCACAGTTACCAGTCGGTGGTGGTTGCTGAACATTGGGACTCCTCCTTCAGGTTGGCGCGTTAGAACTTGGACGTTAAGAAACACTCCGGCCTTACGAACCAATTGTCTTTAGTTAGGACAATTTGCGCATACGATTGACTGGAGTAGAACGCGTTAAATTTTTCCGGTTGCTGTCGGTTGGTTTTTCGACCTAAGACGACCGACGCGTCTCGGAGAACTAATTAGGATTAAGCCCGGTCTTGCTGATGTCTGCCGTTACTACTGGTATCTGCTTGTTGCTTCTCTTCGAGGGCGAAGGCCCGCTGCGCACGGACGATATGCTCGCGCATCGCCTCACGTGCTTCGTCTGGTTTGCGCGCACGAATCGCTCGATACACGCGTCGATGCAGTTCGAGAGCCTCGTTAAAGTCGTGTGCTCGATCGATGGTGTCGCGCCTGCGCTCATATAAGATCGCGGAAACCATTTCGACCAGTGTCGCCAGCGTTGGATTACCGCAAGCGGCCGCGACTGCCCGATGAAATCCGATATCGTGAACAAGAAATTGCTGTGGATCCTTGAGCGCGGCAAACATCTCGGCGATTTCATCTGACATCACTGCGAGATGTTCGGCGGTCGCCCGCTCGGCAGCTAACCCTGCTGCACCAACTTCCAAAATGGTGCGCGTTTCGAACATGTTGTCGAAACTAAACCCATGAAGCTGGGCGAGCAGTCGTAGTGGTTCACTATCGAGAGCAGGGGGTCCATCAACAATAAACGTGCCTGCGCCCTGACGTGATTGCAAAACTCCCATCGAGATCAAAGAGCTCAGGCCCGCGCGCAAAGAAGGTCGGCTTATTCCTAAGTGTTTTGCCAGCTCCCGCTCGGGCGGCAGTCGATCGCCTGGCTTCAAATCATCACGCTTAATGAGCTCGTACACCCGCGCAACCACCTGTTCGGTTGCCTGGCCGGAACGAAGCGGACGGATGATCTTTAGCCTCGGCGGTTTCGAATTGGTAATATCAATTTGCATTGTGCGGCGGAACTTATAATACCAATTTGACTTTAGGTCAAGAGTTTCTTTGCAGAAAAACACACAGTTTTTCAGAAAACATCGGCCTAAGAGACACCGAAGCGGTTAACCAATCGGCCCATTGGCCGCCCAGAAAGGTGGATTCGGTTAACCAAGAAGGTGTCAAGCAGCACAAAGAGCGAATTGTAAAAGCTCAACCCTCTCATTCACCCCAACCTTTAGGTTGGGGGCCAGCCGGGAAGAGACGAACCGGAAACCATTTCAATGGTTTACCCCGGCTCGCCATTCGAAACCACAAGCTTGAGAAGGAGTGACTATTCTCGCTTAGAGTGTGGGGTCGATCATTGAAAACCATTGAAATGGTTGAGGGCACCGGCAACGCGCCAACGAACCCCAACCTGAAGGTTGGGGTGAATGAGAGGGTTGAGTTTTCTAACAGTCACTGAATTTTTGCTTGTTGTGCAAAGCAGTCGCAGGCAATGGGTCACTTTAATGTGCAAGGTCAAGTGGTTTTCTGTACGCGCCAGAGCGACTTGCTGCTGCCTTTCAACGATTTGTTCATGAACTTCTCATTCATGATCAAGAAGGCGCCCAACCCGTGGAAGTCGTTACTGTTGCGCTTGCGCGCGAAGTAATACGCAAGATCCGCGACGTTCGTACCCTCGCAGATGTCAATGATGTTAGTCATGCCATCCTCGCGGCCCATTGAGATCTTCGTCAATACACCGGCGAGACCAGCGGTTGAGGTCTTAAGGAACCCCCTATTTACATAGCCTCGATCAACTGCCATCGCGATCACATACGTGTACATGCTGGAGCTCGAAGTTTCTAACCAGTTTTCAGGATTACCGACCATATCGACGATTTGATACCAAAGACCCGTTTTCTTGTCCTGGAAATTGGACCAAGCCTTGACCAGTTGCTGGACTTGAGCAATCAGTGCAGGTCTATTTGGATGGTTCTTAGGCAACTGCTCCAGGACTTCAATTAGCGTCATTCCAAACCAGCCCATTGCACGACACCAAATGTATGCGGAGTGTTTCGTAACAGGATCGGCCCAGGGTGTTTGGCCGCTTTCGTCGTACGCATGGAACATCAATCCTGTTTTCGGGTCGTTGAGATGGCTGGCGTAGATTTTGAGCTGTTTTGTCGCTTCATCAAACGCGTACGGACTATCTCCAAACATCACTCCATATCTGATGAGAAACGGCATTGACATGAACACTCCGTCGCCCCACAACTGCCACTCACGACTCTTCGATGTTGCGTGCCAGAAGCCACCATCTTTGGTCCTGGGATACGTATTAAAACGAGTTCGAATTCGATCCGCGGCCAGCTTATATCGATTGTCCTTCGTCTCCGCGTACATGAGCAGCACGAGATTGCCCGGGAGCATGCTGTCGAGATTGTCGAACTTTATTTCGGACTTTTTCCCTTCGGCATTTGTGTTCGTGACTACACCGTTCTCATCGAGATGAGAATCGACCCACGCCTTGATGTAATCAAGGTATCTGCGCTCACCGGTCCTCTTGTAAACGAGATATTGCCCGTACAGGTACAGAGACTTGGCATAGCCCCAAGACCCGAGATCTGCTGCCGTTGGAAAGCGTTTCATCGTCGACTCAACCATCCCAACAGACCAATCGATTGTCTTCTTTTTCTGCGGCGCTCCAGCCGACGTCGGAATCGTTCCCTGAACCAACACAGCGAGCAAAAAACCGATCGCGGTAGATCTCAATCGATAAGTGTTGAGCATGATGGTCGTCCTCACGGTGTTTTGGCTGATAGGTGCGACTACGGTTCAGGTAGTTTTACTAAAGATCTTCGTAGCTCCGCAGACCTTGGCTGTGCTAATTTATCGCCACCTCCGCAATTAGAGAAAAAACGACAACGTCCCCAAGACGAAATGGTTTTACCAGTATTTGTCCGAAGCGCGAACAATATGGTTGAGCGCAATTTATTGTCAAGGCATTTCTCTGACTGACTTTCTCAAACCTGAGGAACGAACAAATGAAAAAGCCGCACGATGAAAACGCACGGCAGCATGATGCGAGCAGACGGAAGTTTCTTAAAGGAGTGGGTATCGCGGGTGCCGGAGCGGCCATGGCTGACAAGCTTTGGATCGAAGCTCAAGCGGAAGAGCAGGCCGCATCACTTAAGACAGTCTCGGGTAGCGTCAAGATCACATTAGACGTGAATGGACAGAAACGTCCCGTTGCTGTCGAACCGCGTACGACGCTGCTGAACGCACTCCGAAACCATCTCGATCCTGCTGTTACCGGTCCGAAACTCGTCTGCGATATGGGAACCTGCGGTGCCTGCACTGTTCTCATTGACGGCAAGCCTGCGTACTCATGCCTGATCCTCGCCGTCGACGCGACGAATAAGAAGGTCACCACGGTGGAAGGACTGGGATCGCCAGACAAGCCCAACGCAGTTCAAGCAGCGTTCGTCGAACACGATGGGCTTATGTGCGGATTTTGCACCCCAGGTTTTGTAACAAGTATCTCGGCTTATCTAAAAAAGAATCCGAATCCGTCACTCGCTGAAGTTCGTGAAGCGTGCAAGGGCAATTTCTGTCGTTGCGGTACGTATCCACGAGTGTTTGAGGCAGCACTCGCAGCAGCTAAGAAATCGGTTTGAGCACGTTGGTCTTAGGTCTTAGGTCTTTGGAGTCATGGCGCTATTCACTCAACCACGTGGCAAACAGTCAGTACCGAAACGCGGTAGCGTCGGGTCTGCTTTGCCACACGATCGAGTGAAGCGGAAAGAACCCGACGCTACCGCGTTTCGGTACTGACTGTTTTGCCACATGGTTGAGGGAAGTCGACGTCCAAAGACCAAAGTCCCAAGACCATAGGTTCCGATTCAGAGGAGAATTCATGCAGCAACAGCAACCCGCACCCGCAAAACCAAAAAAGAAAATAAGAGTTCCGCGCGTCGTCAATGGCGTCGAACAGATGGTTGAGATTGAAGTCGATGAGGACAGCGGACCCGGCTGGGGACCAAACGACAAGCACACTCTACTGAATCACCGAATCACTCGTGTCGATGGGCCATTAAAAGCTACAGGAGCTGCGAGCTACACCTACGACGTGCGTTTGCCGGGGATGTTGTATGGTCGCGTCCTCCGTTCTCCGCACGCTCATGCACGTGTTGTCAGCATCAACACCGAGGCTGCATCTGCGATCGCCGGAGTCAAAGCAATCATTAAAGCCCCGGTCGAAGAGGTTCGTTTTGCTGGAGCTCCTGTTGCCGCTGTGGCCGCAACCACACCCGAAATAGCTGATGATGCGATTCATGCAATCGTGGTGAAGTATGAAGAGTTGCCGCATGTCGTCATACCTGATGAAGCGATAAAGCCAGGCGCGCCGAAGGTGGTCCCGGATGAAAAGGAAGCCAACTTGCAGCAAAAGACGACAGCCGGAGATTTGCAAAAGGTGGAAGCAGCTTTTGCAACCGCTGATGCAATAGTCGAAGCCGAGTATCGCACCGCGCGACTTCATCACGCCTGTCTCGAAACACACGGCCTGGTTGTCGATTACCGAGGCGGCGATAGCGCGACCGTCTATGCATCAACTCAAGGAACATTCACCATTCCGGGAGACGCAGCCAAGGAACTTGGTCTACCGCAGAGTGCTGTCACTGCTGTGGTTCAACACATGGGCGGTGGTTTTGGATCGAAGTTCGGGATCGGCACTGAAGGTATGTTCGCCTGCCGCCTTTCGAAAGAAACAAAGTTGCCGGTCAAGTTAATGTTGACGCGCTACGACGAGTTTGTAATGACGGGCAATCGGTCGGCTTCGTGGCAGAAAATCAAAGCCGGCGTTAAAAAAGATGGCAGTCTCGTTGCTGTGCAATCGCGACAATACCGTCTCGGCGGCATAGGCCAGGGTTCACAACAAGGGCAGCCATATATTTACCGCGGCGGCGAGTTTTATCGCGAGATTTATGCGTTGCATACGAATGAAGATTCATCGAACGCGATGCGCGCGCCCGGACATCCGCAGGCGTCGTTTGCGATCGAATCGTTGATGGACGAGCTTGCGTACAAAATAAAAATAGATCCGGTGGCGTTCCGCAAAAAGAACCTGCGCGACGAGGTCTACCATCGACAACTGGATCGGGGCGCGAAAGAGATTGTCTGGTCGAGAAGGAACCCGATCGCAGGCGGCAACCATGGACCATTAAAACGCGGCATGGGTTGCGCGGTTGGCACCTGGGGCGGCGGCGGAAACGATCAGTGCAAGGTCGATGTCACGGTCTCGCGCGATGGTTCAGTTGTCGTTGCTGTTGGTGTGCAAGACCTTGGCACAGGCACACGAACTTACACACGAGCGATTGTCGCGGAAGAGTTTGGACTGCAAATCAATGACGTCCTTGAGCAAATTGGCAACTCAAAACTCGGCGCTGCGGTGGCTTCCGGTGGCTCAGTCACGGCTGCTTCACTGTCGCCGTCAGTGAAAGACGCCGCAATCAAGGCGAGGTTGCTTTTCGCGGAAAGAGTCGCGCCTCTGCTCGGTAATGCTAAACCTGAGGAGATCAAATTCGCGAACGGAACGGTTAGCGCAAACAACAAATCGATCAGTTGGAAGCAGGCATCAGCCACATTACCGGCTGCGGGAATCACTTCCCATGGCGTGTGGCGTTCTGACTTGCAAGCGAGAGGCGTTCACGGATGTTGTTTCGCTGAAGTGGAAGTCGACGTCGAAACCGGATTCATTCGACCGATTAAGATGGTCCATATTCAGGACGGCGGTCTTCCTCTCAATCGCTTGACGATGGAGAGCCAGATCAATGGTGGGATGATTCAGTCGCTTGGTATGTCGTTATGGGAAGGCCGGGTAATGGACCAGGAGTTGGGCATGCAACTAAATCCACACTTCGGCGATTACAAGTTGCCGGGCTCTCTCGAGATGCCGGAGTTGGTCCCAATTATCGATGACGACGACAAACGCGAAGCTGTAATTGGGATCGCGGAGCCCGCGGTCATTCCTGCCGTGGGTGCGATCGCCAATGCTGTTTTCAACGCAACTGGAGTGAGAATCCGCGAACTGCCAATCACTCCAGATAAAATCTTAATGGGTTTGATTAGTGGCGGGACTATCTCGACGGCGCAAGCCTAGGACGCTGAGGACCGGAGGACGAAGATGAAATCGTTTGAGTGGGTCAATCCATCAACCATTGCCGAAGCCGTTCGGATGCTGAACACAGCCTCGGCCGGTCAGGACATCGATGAAGCGCCGCGACCGATCGCCGGCGGGCAGGACTTGATCACCACGATGAAAGACTACACGACGCGGCCAACGCGCGTGGTGAATCTGAAGTCAGTTCGTGGATTGGACCGCATCACGATTGATGCAAAAGGCAACCTTAATATCGGCGCTCTGGTGACACTCACTCAAATCGAAGAACACGGAGGGATTCGCAAAAACTTTCCCGGCCTGGCAGAAGCTGCGCGTTCAGTCGCGACACCACAGATTCGCAACCTCGGAACGATCGGCGGAAATCTCTGTCAGCGCCCGCGCTGTTGGTATTTTCGTCTTGAGGAAGTTGTGTGTTTGAAGAAAGGCGGCTCGCAGTGTTACGCAGCGACTGGTGAGAACAAGTACCACGCAATCTTTGGTGGCGGTCCATCGTTCATTGTGCATCCGTCTGATCTGGCTCCCATGCTTGTAGCGCTTGGCGCCCGTGTCGCCGTTATTGGATCGAGCGGCAAACAAGTAATCTCGCTGGACAAGTTTTTTACATTGCCGGCAGAAGGAGACGTGAGGCGCGAGAATGTGTTGAAGAACGACGATATCATCACCGAGATTCAAGTGCCGGCGTCACCTTTGGCGGCGCGTTCGACGTATCTGAAGTTCAAGGAACGCGAGTCACTCGATTTCGCGCTTTCG
>DATJKB010000455.1:0-6908 GCA_035491875.1 Pyrinomonadaceae bacterium
CGTCGCATCATCCGAAACGCCGAGGACGTCGTAATAGTCTTTGCTTGAATCGATCTGGCTCATGCGCGGTCAATTCTTTGGAGTGCGGCGATCTGGCGCCGCTTTGGTATTCGACCAGCCGCAAGCGGTATTAAAGCGGCGCCGGGTCGCCGCACTCCAAAGAAGGGTCGATTCTAGGAGCCGGATTTTCGTTTGGCAATTCCCTTTTGGCAAGCGCCGCTCCATACGGCGTCACCAGAGACGGGCAAATACCGAGCGCACGATGATGATGTGCTAATCTGACCGCACGATGGCAGAGAGCTTCGCACCTGGTGACGACTTGATCTTCCAACTGGAAAGTGGGTTTGGACTACTACGCGTGCTTGCAGTCGACGGTGAAGGAACGAACAGAGTCTGGCACTTGCTGGCTTACGACGAATTCTTTCCGGATGTCGAAACAGCAGAAGATGCGTTGGCTAAGAGAGCTCTGGCGGTGCGCAAACCTCACATGGCCCTAACTGAACGTGCCTTCGAAAGGACTCCGGCCGCGCGCCTCGGTAACAGGCCGATTAGTACGGATGAATTGTTTGCTTACGATGAATGGCGAGCGTCGGGTGGAACGGTTTCAGATCGATCGGCGTTATTGATGTTGGGAATGCGATAAGGTCCGACACGCTTCTAGTCTGTCGGTGCGTGTCTGACCGATGGAGTTCCGTAGTAAGTTCAGTCTGGCCAAGCTCACGACAAACTGAAGTTTATCGGACATTAAGACGACATGAATCCGAGATTTGTGGGGAAATTGCCGATCAATGGGAAGACGGCCGGCAAATCTACTGAAGACACGCCGTACCAAGTAGCCAACGTAGCCCCGTAGCTTTCGACTGAGGTAGTGGGAATCCAACGACCTCGCGCAGAGGTACCTGGATTGTCAGTGTCGCTTGGACCTCCTAAAGCTAAAGTCGGATAAGTGCCGTAGAGTGTCCCGCCCATGACAGCACCACCCACGATGAACTGGTGATTTCCCCAGGCATGATCACTGCCAACCCCGGCGGCGGTGCCGGAGGATTGCAGTGTTCTCCCGAAGTCAGACATTGTGAATAACGTTACCTTGTCCGAGATCCCAAGCTCGACCATTGCCGCAAAGAAGGAACTGATGGCAGCACTTATCTGGCTTAGCAGCGTAATTTGAACCGATGGTTGGCTGGAGTGCGTATCGAAGCCGCCAAGCTGAGTGAAGAAGATCTGGCGCTTCATGTTAATGCCTAACGGATCCTTGCAGGCCTTTATTAACAGCGCGACCTGTTTGAGTTGGCGTCCGATTGACGTATTAGGAAAGACGGTCGTTAGCGTTGGGTTAACGCTGCTGAGCGCCACATCCGTTTGCAGCGAACTCGATCTGATGTCGCTCGCTGCTTTGATCAACTTGAAGTTGTTGTCCAGGGTTCGCAATTCATCGAAGGAAGCATTCCGCGCATTAGTCTCAGCAGTGGTCGGCGCGTTGTTCAGTTGCAACACATTTGCTAACAGCGTATTTGAATCTGCTATGGCCAATTGACGTGTATCAACCCCGGTTAGGAAAAGATTAACTCCCGCGATCGATACGTTATTCGGGAAAGTCGCCACCCCGTTCAACGCTACTGTCTTGTCACCGAGTCGACCACCCCAGCCGGTCTGGCTCGCAGTATTGGCAATTGATGTCTGAAATAGAGCTACCTGATCTGAGTGCGAGAAAAGTTGTAGAGGCTTCTTGCCAGTGCCGTTCTGGTAAGTTGTTTTTGACAAGGGCTCAACCAAGGGACCCATATTACAAAGGACGGCAAGGCTACCAGCGGTAAATAAATTCCTCATCTCCGACATATTCGGATGAAAACCGAAAGACCCTCCAATCGCCGGTGACACTGGCAAGAGGTTCGCCTGTGGAATCGATAAGTCTACGCCGCGTGCGGCAGCGTATTGACTGTATTGGCTCAGGTCCACAAAAGTGTTGTTCCCATCGTTCCCGCCATTGAGAAAAACGCAAACAAGCGCCTTGTAATCCGAAGCTGCTTGCGGCGTGAGCGCGTGGACAGCTCTGAATGTTTCGAAGCTTGAGGCCATTGCGACACCGCCGAGAGCGCAGGCGCTGGTCCGTAAAAAGTCTCTACGTGATTGTGCCATTGTCGTTATCTCTGAATATCGTACTGCGAAGAAGTTGACACTAAGTACACTGCAACTCGTGCGCGCTTTTGGTTGCGAACATTTGTATCTGCGTCGTTGAGCGCGTTCATCGCAGTTATGATCGAGGTTCGCATCTGGTTAGACATTGTGCCGTGTAACAACAACGAATTGAGTGAATCTGCAATAGCACCTGGATTTGCACCCAATGCTTCGAGGTTTGCGAGATCGATCGAGGTTCCGCGTGGACGATCAGGATTCGCCGCAGTCGGGGTCGTGTTCGCTGGGACGCCCGTGTATACAAGTGTGTTGATGTCATTCGCTCGTCGTAGAGTCGTCGAGGTTGACAGAATGCCGAACGCGGGTCCAAGTATCTTAGCGCCGGGCACTTCATATTCAGGCTGGTAATAACTGAACACGGTTGGCGGAAAGAAGATCGGTTGGTCGAGAGTGCCGGTGAAGTCAGTTGTAGATCTGCCTGAAAGCACGCCGTCACTTGTCGACGCCTTATCGAAAGACTTCACGTTAAATGCCCTAAGGAAACCAGTGATGTATTGCGCAGGCTCGCGCAGTTTTCCGTAGTTCGGATCAGTTTTCTCATCACCGCGTGCTTCAGGATCCAGGAGAATTGCCTGAACGACCGCCTTAAGATTCCCACGAGCGTGAGTGCAACCCGCGATTGGATAGAGTCCGTTGCAATCGTCATTGAATGCTGATGCGACGCGTTGCACATAAGCACGGCTCGGATTGCTTGTCACAAGATGCTGAATCAGTTGCCTGCCAATGAACGGGCCGACATTCGGATGATTGAAGATATTGTTGAGCGCTGCGGTCAGATCCGACCTCGCACAATCAATATTTGCCTGCCCGCTCGCACTCGAGCAGGCTGTAGTTGTGAAACCATTTAGTAGTGTTTTCGCCCCGAAATCGTGGTTAGTTCCACCACGGGGAATCATTGGATCGCGCCAGTTTGCCGTCCCGGGAGCTATGGCTCCCGGTACAAAGTTCCATCCTGTGAACACCCGTGTGAACTCGTTAACTGTCGTTTGACTGTAGGAGGCCACTGGAATCCCTTGTGAATCCAGTTGTGGTGAGCCATCAGAGTTCAGGACAGCCGTCCCGATTGAAAAAAGCTGAAGCACCTCTCTGGCCCAGTTCTCGTTAGGATTCGTTCTTGTGCTAAGGCGCATATCCAGGTAGTCGCCCATCGAGGGGTTCAGCGTAATCTCTTCCAAAAGCGTCCGATAGCGTCCGAAGGCATTGCGGTCCAAGGCCTGCAAGTAGACAGTCATCCAGCTGGGGCGATATCCGGCAGCAGCTGAAACAACAAATATTTGGTGCAATGCAAAAGCGACTCGCTGACGCAGCTGATCCGAGCCATACAAAGAATTAGTGAAGAATGTTCTTTGAACAGGATACATACTGAAGAAGTCGCGATTACAAACATTTAAATCTCCGGCAGGCAGGCTCGAGGGACACTGGGTCCCATCTTCAGCAGGAAACACCAAGTCTGAATAGTTCGAGCCCTTCAACGGATTTGTCACAGAAGCAGTGAATTGCTCGTTCAAATAAGCGAGGAAACCCACTTGCTTCAGGTGCGCAATGTCAGCCGCGGTTGGGCCCCATGTTGTCTGCTCAAGGAAACGCACGGCGTCGGCGTCACTTATAGGAGCCGATATAAAAGCATTCGGATCCAGAGGTAGATCTGCCGGCGGAGGAGCCTGTGGAGCCGGCGTCGGCGCCGCGCCCAGATCGTCAGCTGGGCCACCACCCGAATGACCGATTGCGACTCGAACGCGGTTGCTGGCGACGCCATGAAGATTAAGACGAAGTAGAACATCACCCACATCACCGCCCAGATCATCCGGCAGCCGCAGCACAAACATGGTTATTCCCGGAAAGCCCGGGACCGCGCCCATGAATTCAACCTTCATTGAATAGAGCTTGCCAGTGCTGTCCTGAACATCAGATGTGAACGCGCTAACTCCCTCGCCGGCGAGCAGTTCGAGGTTCATCGCGAAGACCGAGATGCGTGTGCGCAGGTCGGCGCTAAGCGGAAGGATTTGATTGAGCGAGAATGGTTCGGCCTTCAACGTGGTCGTTTCAAGAGCAATCGCGCGGGTGCTATCGAACCGGCTGATGAGGACTGGTTTCTTGTTAGTGGCCGCGGAGGTTGTCGCTGCCAGGCTACAAATCGTGATGACTAGAAGAGCAACAAAAGTTACGGGTCGCTTAGCAGCACAACGAGAGATGCTGATTTTCATTGGCGTGGGCTCCGTATTCTGAGAGTGCGCTCCTGGCTTTTGGGATTGCGCTCTTTCGCAAAATCCGAGACTAACTAGCTTTTCAGGTGAGATTCGTTACCGTCACGGTGGTGGGGCCACTGGGATAAACCCGAGTTGATTTCCAATATACCATCTTGGACACCGTGATGGGTCACTCAATTAGACGTACGGACTTGGGAGTTGGCCGAGATAGATAGTCCCCATTTTCAAATCTGGGATCTGGCCTTGGGTCTTGGGTCTTTGGTCTTGGGTCTTTGACCTTGGGTCCTTACCCAAACTCAGTCATGCCGAAATCTGAATTTTCTTCTCTGTGCAACCTCTGTGTACTCTGTGTCTCTGTGGTGGATTTTTTGCGGATGACTGCATAACCACGGAGATACAGAGGACACAGAGGTTGCACGGAGAAAACCTAAAATCGGGACACTACTCCTGAACCCACCTTTGTGGAAAGCCACCGTTATCATTCTTGTTATACTTCGTCTTCACGCTCCGCGTGAACCGTGGCAAATATAGGATGATTGATCAACCAAATTTCCGGCGACTTTTCGCTACTCTTCTCCTACTTTCCCTTCAGCTATCGACTGTATTTGCGGCGCGTGTCGAACGTCTTATCGATACATGGCGTCCAGAACATTATCTCGTCAACATAACCCTGAACGAGCAACTCTCGGAAATCACTTCAGCGACTGCCCGAATCAATATTCTCGTGCTCAAACCAACAAGTCTGATCGATCTCGATTTTGGAGATTTAACAGCAGATAAGGTCAGTCTGAATTCCTTGCCGGTGCCCTTTACACACGCGAAAGGAAAACTTCAGCTCAATCTCCCGCAACGCGTTAACGCCGGAACTCGGTTGGTAGTGACGGTCAATTACCACGGCAAACCAAAAGACGGTTTGGTGCTGTCACCAGATAAGGATGGAAAGCCAACCGCCGTGGGCGATAATTGGCCCGATCGAGTTCATCACTGGATTCCGACGTTGGACCACCCTTCCGCGAAAGCGACGATCACATTCAATGTCACTGTGTCTGCACGCGAGGAAGTGGTGGCAAACGGACGCTTGGACCACGTTGAAACAGCGGGCAGCGGTCAACGCACCTGGACCTACTCAGAAGGCGTGCCGATTCCGCCTTACTGCATGATCATTGGTGTCGGCCAGTTTGCTCGTGTGGAAAAAATGGCGCCGAAGCTAGTCCCACTTTCATACTACGTGCCGCAGTCAGAGCGACAGCTCGCTGAGAAAGGCTTTTCACCTACGATTCCTTCGTTGGAATTCTTCAACCGGACCATTGCTCCTTACCCATACGAGAAACTCGCAATGATCGTAGGCGCGACACGTTTTGGCGGCATGGAAAACTCCAGCGCGATCGTCTTCGCGAGCAATCTATTGACGCGGCCTGGATCATCCGGGTTGAGCAAGACGTACGGGATACCCCCTGGAAACGTCAGTGTGATCGCACATGAGATTGCGCATCAATGGTTTGGCGATTCAGTTACGGAGTCAACGTGGGCCGATCTTTGGTTGAGTGAGGGTTTTGCAACTTACTACGCGGGTCTCTTTCTTCAGCGCTACGAAGGAGAGGGTGAGTTTCAAGCCTACATGAAGAACGCGGCCACGCGAGTTTTTGAGTATGAGAAGAAGATGCGGACGCCAATCTTTGATCGCGACACGGAGAATCTCATGGATCTTCTAAACGCGAACAACTATCAAAAGGGATCGTGGGTGCTTCACATGTTACGGTTGAAACTTGGCGACGAGGTGTTCTTCCGTGGCATTCGAAATTACTACCATGCGCACACGAACTCAGTTGCGAGCACCGAAGACCTACGCGCGGCACTCGAGAAAACTTCTGGTAGAGATCTTCGCTCGTTCTTCGCGCGCTGGGTCTACGACAGCGGCCACCCCCAGTACGAGCTATCATGGCAATGGCTGCCGCGCAAGACTCTAAAGTTGATGCTCAAGCAGGTCCAACCTGGCAATGCTTTTTTGGATCCGGTTCCAATTGCCATTACGACCTCGCGCGGTCGGCGCGACATCGTGCTAAAGCCGACTGGCAAGAACTTGATCCAAACAATTCCGCTCGGCGAAAAGCCCACACAGATTGAAGTTGATCCTCAGAACACGTTGTTGAGAGAGGCGAATGTGAAGGGTGTTTGACGTGTTGCTACACCGACGACGGCGGTGGCACAACAATCAGTACCGTCGGCGGTAGCGAATGGGCACCAACCAACGGCGATAATTAGTAACTCGCCTTACACACGCGGTCTGCTAGTAGGTTGGGCGCGCTCGGCCTGCAATAACCGCAGAACTCGTCAACAACGAAGTTGAGAACAAAAGATGCCCCTAAAACTCCTCGTTTGCTTGATATTACTTGCCTCTGTGGTTATTTCAGATGGTCGAGGTAGCGTATTGACTTCGTGTTCGTATTCCTCTCTCTGGGGTAGGACAGGTGAGAAATGGATGGCGACCGGGCGGCTTCCCGATTTTTG
>DATJKB010000456.1:0-15741 GCA_035491875.1 Pyrinomonadaceae bacterium
AACACTGCCTCTCTTGAATAATCTGCCATTTTCGTTACCTCTTAGCGTTAACTTGAAACTGCGTCACGATGCCGAATTGCTAGCCAGATGCTCTTCGAGCCGCTCGATACGACGTTCAAAAGACATCTTTTGCAGTTCGCAAACTAAGTCGACTTCACCTACTTCAGCGAGCAGTACATTGATCCAGAGGACGCACGACTGTCGCTGTTCGCGAAAATCCCTTTTCTCCTGTGCGAGATTTGAATCTTCAGAAGCGCGCAGAAATCCTTCGTGTTGGCGTTTCAGCTCGGCGACAAATTCAGCCAGGCGATTTCGTTGGCCCACATCTTTAACATCTCGATTGCTAGCCTCGAGTCCAGCTCGATAAGCCTGAAACTTGGCGCAGATGCGCTCACTCAAGTCGATCGAGATTCCCGTGGCAACTGCCAGTTCATCTCGCCTCGCCAGGTACAACGTGTCGAGCGAGGTTAAGCCTGCACGATAAAGCTTCTCGATTGTGACGCGGCCCACGTCAGGTATCTGGGCCAACAGTGAATTGATGATGATGCCTTCGCGCTGTTGCTCTTCTTCGCCAACTACGAACGCTTGCGGCATCACTTTAATGAGATCTTCATAACACCACATCAGAAGGTCGCGGACTTCGCCGCCGAGTACTCGCTGCTCGCTTTGTTGCGCCAGAGACAGCGCCGCTTCAAAGTCCATCATTCGCTGGGCAGCCTGCCGGAGTCCCATGCCCTCAGCAGCGCGCGTAATTCCCTGCATCGCCGGACGGCAAATTTCTACCCAATCCTTTGTCGCCGTGCCGCGCTTGAGCTCAAACATGAAG
Organism: Pyrinomonadaceae bacterium; assembly: GCA_035491875.1. GTDB lineage: Bacteria > Acidobacteriota > Blastocatellia > Pyrinomonadales > Pyrinomonadaceae > PSRF01. The sequence continues at coordinate 827 of DATJKB010000456.1, forward strand.
TTCTTGATCGGCCTGGCGTAATTCGCGGCAATATCGGCAAACAGCTGCTCTACGATCACTTGATCGTTGGCATTCATTTCCTCATCCGCCGCCTCGGTAGCGACTGGCTGTGCGATGTTCTGGTTTTCTAGCGACGCAAATACGGCGTCGAGGTCTTCCTCAAAGTCGTTATCGAAGTAATCGGCCGTCGCGACGTTGTCTTTAGGATCAACGAAAACAGGGCTGGAGAAGTCCGTCATTTCTGCGACTGCCACTCCGCCGTCGCTCACGGATCTCTCAAATTCAGTTGGGGAGACGGGCGCCGCATTCACTTCAGGGGCGAACAGCGACAGTGTGGAGTATGTGCCAGTTGGGGCGGCGCCTGGTCCTTCATCAGCTTTCTTGCCGCGGAAGGTTTTAGAAAATCGGTCGAAAAAACCCATAGCATCTCCTGGGAACGGCCACTTTTGGAGTTTTGGGATGTTGGGTCGAGCGTTGCGGCCGTAGAGACGGCTTCAAATTCGTCGGGTGACTTGTGGCTGGAGTCAGCGAGCGGCTCGGCAGCTGTTGGAATTCAGCTTGAGAAAGGTCTGATTTGGTTTACCGGAGTCTAGGATTGAAAGCGCGGGTTCTCACGAATCCAACCGCTATGGCAGCAGTTGGCATGGTCCAAGTTACACGATCTGAGGATTTTGGTGCAACATCTTTTTTCATTGTTCATCACTGAAGCCGGACAAGCGCATAGGAAATGCGGGCCGGACTCGTATTCGAATCCAAGATCAGAAGATCCTTGGCCTCTTTCTTGCCGATTTGCGCCTCAGTGAATCTAGGAGACAAGGTTCGCATCCCTCGCCAGCAACCATCTGCCGTCGGCTTCCTTCCGCAGAATGGTAAGCGTGTAACCTGAACGCGTCATCGTTCGACCGTTCGGTGGGGTGATTGTTACTTCCAGATGATTGCGCATCCAAGCGTGGTCACCAATTACCTCGATCTCCTGGATGTCGCTCGTGCTTTCAATCTTTGCATCTATCATCTGCTCTGACTGTGCTGCAAAGGCTTCCTTTCCAAAGGGCTCGCGGCCGGGAACCATGAAGATGGCATCGTCAGCCATCAAGGTGAGCACGGTCTCGTAATCACCTACCCTCGTTGACTTGAGCCACTTATCGACTAATTCTCGAATAGCTTGTTCGTCGTCGTGTTTTGTATGAATCGCTCCAGTCGTCCTCATCGTTTGCCTCCCTGTGGACGCAACATACCGACAAAGTTTTGCGGCTACCTATTTAAAAGTTAACTAAAAAATAAACAACATTGTCCTACTTCGACGCGGGCAGCAGTGGCGCAAACTTCATCGGCGGAAGCGTGATTTTTGTGGCGGTCACCGCTTGACCGCGCAGAAACTCCATCATTCCTTCCTTGATCTTTGGCGACGAAAGAAACAGCGGATCACTGTGAACAGCGCCCTCGATGATGATGTGAGTGCTATTGCTAAACCCTTTTCGATATTCCTCAGCATTACTGATTGGCGTTCGCGCATCGAGAGTTCCACTGATGAACAACACCGGAACATCTGACTGTACGGGTGACCTGAATTCATCCCCGAGATCGGGTGCGCTCCATTTTTCACAGATGTCGGGAAATGGGAAGTTGAAAAGATCCTCCAACAAAGTGCCTTTGGCTTCCCGTTGAATTTGTTCGCGGCGAGCAGCTGTTTGGCCGGACGCGCAGTCCATCATGAACGACATCGCTGAGCCGATTCCCTCCCGCGAGATGCTGAGATAAACCTCCGCTGGATTTGTGAAATCGCCCTTTGATGCGCGGTAGAACAAGGCCGGAAAATTTGCCGTCACTGTCGTGCCGATGTTGTTTGCGACGATGTACTGCATCACAAACTTCGTCACGATCACTTTCACCTTTTGCTTTGTGCGCTGATCTGTAATCTCGACGATCTCAGGCTTTGCATCCAGACGATCAAAAACAGTCTTCATTAATTCGAGGAAGTCAGGAATCTCATTGCCGATCTGTGGATCGGCTTTTACAACTGCTGCGAGATCTTCAAGATGTTTCTGAATGTTGCTCGGAAGTTTATAAGTATGATCTGGCCCTTCAGTTCCTGCCAATATTGCTCGACTAATACTCTGTGGATGTCTTCGAATCGTAGCCAAGGTCAGATGAGTTCCGTAGCTGATCGCCCATAAGCTGATTTTTGGTACCCGCAAAACTTTTCTCAGGTCTTCCAGATCATCTGCGCTCTCGTTGGTGTTGTAGCCCGTCAGGTCGACGCGCTGAACATCCCGCCAGTATGAAGCGCAACCTTCGGCATTTTTGACGAGTTCTTTCAGTCCCATTTCTTTCGATGGTGCGACATCCAGCGGGACAGACAATCTCTCGTAACAACCAAGGTTCGGTTTCGAGTAACCGGTGCCACGCTGATCAAAGGCGATCACGTCGGCTATTTCGCGCAACGCCATGAACAGCGGAAAGCGCGAACCCGATGCGGCGCCGATTCCCGACCCACCTGGGCCACCGGCAAGATAGACGATCGGCGGCCCGGGAGTTTTTGCTGTGCTCTTGAAACGAACAAATGCGAGCTCAATCAAGTTACTTTGCGGATCGCTACGTCGTTCCGGAACGAACAGCGTTCCAAATTCGGTTGGTGTCTTTTCACCTTTGCTGTTTTCAAAGCTGTAAGGCTTGAGTTTTAGGACTCCGGCTTTTTGTTGGGCGACGACCGTCGCACACAACAACGATGGGAGAATGAAGACGCTGAGAAGACGAATGACAGAGTTCGACCTGGACATGCTCGATGCCTCCTTAATAACAATCATTTTTAGCGTGAAATGGTTTTCTCTTACGCGATCAGAATAGACCGTCAGTACCTTCTATCTCTGCAATGGCCCAATGCGCTTTCGCGCTGACACTGGCTTCAGAATCATTCGCTGCCTGTCGCAGAAATGGTAGCGCTTCAGCACTTCTGATCTCGCCGAGTGCTTCCGCTGCACCACGACGCACTTCTGGACGTGAATCAGCAAGAAGTACGCTGCCGAGCGCCTTCACGGCGCGATCATCTTTAAGCTCGCTTAAGGCCCATGCCGCCATTTGACGAACCTGCCAATCTGAATCGAGGAGTGTGGCAATCAAAGATTCAGTAGCGCGTTGATCCCGCAGTTCTCCCAGTGCTCGCGCTGACGCCATGCGCACCCACGCGTCTGCATCATTGAGCAGAGCAACCAGTCCAGTCGTCGCGCTTGTGCGTTCAGCCGGAAGCATGTTGGTCAACTCGCCAATGGCCCACGCAGCGTTTCGACGTGCGGTCGCATTCCCGTTGTCGAGCTGATTCACGAGCGAAGGAAACGCAGCTCGGCCCATTGAAGCCAGGGCCAATGCCGCCTCTTCTCCCGGCGAAGCATGTTTGAAAGTATCGAGCGCCGGAGTCCAGCGGCCGCCTTCCCAACAACGTAGACTCTCAGTCTTAGTGTCGTCGCTTAACATCGCTATCAGTGTGGGTATCGCCTCCAGATCACGTTTGCGACCGGCCGCGCATGCCGCCCGCGCGCGCTCCTGGGGATTAGGATCCTCCAGCTGTTTCCGTGCTTGTTGTTCGACCCGCGCGGCAACTTCAGCAGCAGGGTAGTCAAACCTCAGCGGCGGTTCACTGACCACAGCCGGCGTGATTCGCGACAAAGTGTTCAGCTTCGCACGTAGTTCAAAAGCGAAAGCCGACATTACAAGTGTCGATAAGCAGACAACGCTTACTACGGAGACTGTGATCCGTCGCGCGGTACGTCGACTCAACGGCACCCTGTTTTCGACCAACTGTTTGATCCTCTTCTCGAGAGTCATGCCGTCGAAAATACTCAACGCCGTGCCGTAACGAGCACCAACCATCGCCAGATCCGCAGCGGTCAACAACGAACGCGCATATGTTTCTCGGACCACTGCACGTCTCGTCACCAATTCATCACATGCTAACTCTCGCTCGCGTTCAATTTGCCGCTTGATGAAAGCGTTGAACGGATGGAAAGAAATGGGTAACGAAATACATTCGCAAATGAGCTTTGTCAGAAAATCTCTGCGTTGCACGTGAGTCATCTCATGTGCGATCACTGACAGCAGTGTTTCGTCGTTCGCGTTGTCACAAAATGTATCCGGAAGAACGATCAGCGGCCGGCGGACACCTAAGGTGCATGGCACGCGCGCCGTATTTGACCTCACGACGTTGACGTTTTGCAGTTGAAACAGCCTGCGACAGTACATTGCCGTTGTCTCAACCCCGATGGGGAGGCCTACGTCTGTTACGGACGCTTTGAGTCTCTCGTTGGTGATCCATTGCCGCGCGAGCCTGACGCTGCAAAGAAGAATGAACAATGCGTAGCCAACCACCACCAGTTGAATAAGCTTCGGCGTCGCATTGAATTCTATCTGCCGGCTTTTATTTGCTGAGCGATTTAGCACAGGCATTTCTCCAGTCGTAGACGCTTGCGGCGCTTCAGCGACCGGACGAGAAGCAACTGGCATCGATGTTTCTTTGCCTGAAGGAAACGCAGGCCTGAAGCCTGCGGCACTGACCAGGGGAGCGACCAGACAGAGGGCCAATGCGACGATCCACAAGAGATGTCGATATTGAGCTGCACAGTTTTTTAGCGCATAAGCACTGGCGAAAGTCACCATGCAGATTGCCGGAATCTGCCACAGAGAGTTCAACAAGAAACTGAGTACAAACTCGCCCGCCCTGATCATTTTGTTTCCTCTTTCTCCAGCAGGTCGTGCAGGCTCTTCAATTTCTCGCGCGTGAGATGCTTTTCCTGCAACAGGCTTACGACCAAACCCTCTGCCGATCCACCGAACAAGCGATCGATCATCTCCCGAAGCGCATAACCCGTGAATTTAGTGCGACTAAGCGAAGCCCTGTAGGTGTAGCCCTTATCTTTAAGTGTTCTCGTGACGCGCTTTTTCCGATGCAGTACAGTGAGCATCGTTTGAACCGTGGTGTAGGCTAGTTCCCTCTTAAGTTCTCTTTGGACGGTCTGGACATTTGCTGGTCCCGTTTCCCACAGAACCTGCATGATCTCCAACTCCAACGGCGTCATCTGTTCACTCTTGCGGCGTGGCATTCCAACTCCCTTACTAAGACTTTAGTAGCATATACAGCGAACGAGGCGCCGCTGTCAACTAAAACTTTAGTTTGTAGGACATTGAAGTAGGGGCGCCCCTACTTTTCTCTCCAGCGAAAGAAGCGGTATTCTTAGGCGACCCAATTGGGCGGTTCGAATTTCCACCCCCGGAGTTGATGGCTATGAGGAAGTTCTCCCTTCCGCTGTTTCTTCTGATAACTGTTTTCGCCAGTCTCGCTTTTTCCCAATCTGGCAGAAGAGTAAACACCGTCAGAACCGCGCCACCGCCACCAGTTCAGGCTCCTGTCAATCCGGAACCAGAACGCAAGCCTACCGCAGCACCGCCGACGAGTTTGCTGTTCCTTCCTGAGAGCCTGCTGGAGCGTCGAATCAGGTCGCTGGGTGACAATAGTTTCAGTCTCCGCGATTTTTCAGGCAAGGTTTTGGTGATCAACCTCTGGGCAACATGGTGTGGTCCATGCCGGAGAGAAATGCCTGAATATGAAAAGGTTCGGAAAGACTTTAGCGGTCGGAATGTTGAATTCGTGGCGCTGACCGTAGACGACAAAGCTGCTGCTCCTCTAGTGAACAAGTTTGTCCATGACATAGGATTTGGTTTTATCCTGGGGTGGGCAGACAAAGAAACCGCGCGGCTGCTAATGGGAAGTAAGCGCGCAATCCCGCAAACTCTGGTCGTTGACGCCGGTGGTAACATTGTCAACCACTGGGCGGGCTATTCACCAAAAGAAGGCGGGAGTCGATTAAGAGACGCGATCGATAACGCCTTACGCTAAACAGTCGTTCGCAAAAATTATACTTGCCCTTTACCTTATCGTTCCCAGCCTAAGCTTCACGCCTGTCATTAACAGCAGATCGTTTTGTCTGAATCCGGATGGTGGATTCGAGAGGTAACGATCACTCAGAGTAATGTGCCAGCCACTTCGCCAACCAACTCAGTCTTCACAACCAACGTCTTTCCATCAGAGCGCACGACCGAGCCGGTCAGATGATCGCCATTCTTCAACGTCAGTTGATCAGCGACAACCGAGTCGGAACAACACCACAGTAGAGTGATTGCATACAAGAATGAACGGATCTTCATGCCTTAACCTCCAGGTGTACGTGTAGCTAAGACTATTAACCAGGAGAATTCAGCGTATAGCTGTTAATTTTGACAGGCAGAAACCAGTATTTGTTGAATCAGAATGCATGAGTGCCACCTTTCGTCTTGCGTGAACGCTCTTCTGTAACGTACAAACTCCCGAGTGTCTGATCTATCCCCCGGAATCACAGTCTCCCACTATCGCATCATTAGCAAGATAGGTGCGGGCGGAATGGGCGAGGTCTACCGGGCGCAGGACACTCAGCTCGGTCGCACTGTGGCTTTGAAATTCCTCTCGGCCGAATTCGCTTCTCATCAAAGTCGGCTGAAGCGTTTTATTCAGGAAGCCAAGGCGGCATCGGCGCTCAATCACCCCAACATTCTCACGGTTCACGAAATCGGTCGACAGGACGACCACACATTCATTGCCACAGAGATCGTTGAAGGGCTCACTCTCCGCGAACATATGAGGCAGCGGCTGAGACTCAACGAGATCCTCGATATCGCCATCCAAATTGCCTCGGCCTTAGTTGCTGCACACGCCGCTGGCATCGTTCATCGTGACATCAAGCCTGAAAACATCATGGTGCGTAAAGACGGCATCGTGAAAGTGTTGGATTTCGGTTTAGCGAAACTTATTGAAAAACAAACACCGTCATTAGCCGGGGCGGAAGAAACAACAATGGCGCTCCTCCACACTGAGCCTGGCGCGGTGCTGGGGACAGCCGCATATATGTCGCCGGAACAAGCAGATGGACGCGAGGTTGATGCACGCTCCGATATCTGGAGTCTGGGCGTTGTGCTCTACGAAATGATCGCGGCGCGTCCTCCGTTTGAGGGCTCTTCAAAGAGTCACATCATAGTGGCGATCATGGATAGTGAGCCGCTACCCGTAACTCAGCTTGCTCCGGAAGTGCCGCAACCTCTCGAGTGGATTATTGGTGAGGCACTGACAAAAGATCCTGACGAACGCTGCCAAACTGCGCAAGACATGCTCGCCAAGCTGAAGCGATTAAAGCGGGGCATCGATCGCGGCACCGTGTCGTCGTCGGTAAGTGATTACCCGCTGTCAGGAGATGCTCAATCGCAAGCGGATTCGAATGTTGCTCTTTCGCTTCAACAAGCCGCCCGCACTGAAATCGCAGACGCAAGATCGACAGCACCGTCTGAAAAGCGGACCACTGAGTTTGCGGTAACAGAGTCTCCAACAAACCGGACCAGGAAAGCATTCCTTCTTGTTGTTTTACCAGGCATACTCACCGCGACGGCGATCATCTTCGGACTCTATAAGTTTTTGCCTCAGAGCAAACAGTTTGGTCCAACACAGATGCGCGCGTTAACGACAAGCGGGAAGATCAATGCCGAAGACATCAACGGTCAACTCACGATCTCTCCCGACGGCAGGTACGTCGTTTTCGCTGCAAATGATGCTAAACAGCAACCCAGCCTGTGGATCCGCCAGGTATCGACGAGCAGTCTTGTCCGACTCGCTCAGCCCGAAAATGGCGGGTACTTAGGGACGACCTTCTCTCCTGATGGAGAGTGGGTCTACTACGTCGCCACATTGGGACGGAACAACTTCGTACCGACGCTCTATCGCATTCCCGTGCTGGGTGGCACCTCTACAAAGGTCCTCGATCATGTCTGGAGTCCAATAGCGTTCTCTCAAGACGGTAAGCAGTTCGCTTTTGTGCGCAAGACTCAAGAAGATTCGACATTGATGTTGGCGAATATGGATGGTACCGGCGAGCCGAGAAGTATTGCCGTGCAGAAAGGGCCAAACGGTTTCTCTGCGTCAGGACCGTCGTGGTCCATTGACGGTAACCGTGTCGCTTGCGGAATGGTAAATGGCTCTGAGGGGTATTCTACGGTCGTGGAAGTTCCAGTTGAGGGCGGAGATCCGAAGTCGATCGGATCAGAAAGATGGGCCAACATAGGGCGCGTAGTCTGGCTCGCAGACGGCAGTGGCCTGATCATGGCTGCACAGCCTGAGGCGTCGTCCATCGGCACACAGATTTGGTTTCTTCCGTATCCCAGTGGGTCTGCGCGAAGGCTAACGAACGATTTAAATGGGTATGGAGATGTCAGTCTCGGACTGACATCTGACTCAAGAACCATCGCAACGATCCAACAAGTAAACACCAGCGGGATCTGGGTAGGTGCTCCAGGCGCAGACGAGAGCCAGGCCCGACAGATCGTCAAAACAAATCTCCCGGACGCTGTGGCGTGGACACCTGATGGGAAGATCGTTTACGCGAGTCGGACCGGAGAAAACTGGGATATTTGGATCGCTAACCGTGATGGTTCAGAAACGAAGCAATTAACTTCTGACGCGTTTATTGATCAGCAGCCCGTCGTTTCTGGAGATGGCCGGTATATCGTGTTCCAATCAAATCGATCTGGTCCACGCAAACTCTGGCGAATGGATATCGACGGCAGCAATCTAAAGCAACTAACTGTCGGCGCGGATATTGATTCGTATCCGACTTCTTCTCCTGATGGACGTTGGGTACTTTTCATGTCGCAGCGTGCGGCTAAAGTGAACAGTTGGAAGGTCAGCATCGATGGCGGATCTCCAGTCGAAGTAACAGATCGCTCGTCTCAGATCCCAATCATCTCGCCTGATGGTAAGTCGATCGCCTACTTCCACACGGACGAACAGACGAACAATCAACCCAAGCTCTCGATTATACCTTTTGAAGGTGGCGGGCCAGTGAAGACCATCGATCTGCCGCGCACTGTGCAACCGTTGATGTTTGCCTGGACGCCTGACGGGCGAGCGATTGCTTATCTCAACAACGCCTCAGGCATTCTCAATGTTTGGAGTCAGCCGCTCGACGGCGGCGCGCCAAAGCAGTTAACGAATTACAAATCAGAGTTCGTAACCAGTTTTGCGATCGCGCGCGACGGGACGATTGCGGCTTACCGCTGGTCAGCGACGAGAGATATTGTTCTTATCAAGGACTTTCGATAAGTCTGACTGGATTACAAGATTTCAGGATTAACATTTGAAATCCTGCAATCTTGTAATCCTGTAAAAAGACTCTTCAAGGAGAAACCCCCAAATGAAAGAATGGACCATCATGATCTACATGGCCGGCGACAACAACCTTGCTGTCGATATGGCCTATGCGATGGAGCAAATAAAAGGAGTAGCCGCAGGTGCCGATAGCCCTAATTTGCTTGTTTACTACGACGGCAACTCGCCTGCGATTCCGACTCTCTATTGTGATTTTTCCGAACCCAACAAACCTCGCTACGTCCGTTCATACAAAGTACCAGGCAAACTCTATCCAGTTGCCAGGAAAGAGAATGAAAACGCCGCTGACTATCGATCGATCCTCAACTTTGTTGATTGGTGCGTCAACAAAGTCGAGGTTGATAACAACAACGGCGAGATCGCATATGGCCGTCGTGCCCAGAAGTACGCACTAATATTCTCCGGTCATTCGCTCGGCTTTCAAGACATTGGTTTGTTCAAAGACGAGACGTCGGGCAAAGCGATGAAAATGAGTGATCTTTATTTTGTGCTTCACGGGCTGACCCACAAGAAAGAAGACTTAGAGAAATACGCTGCAGAAAACAATTTGGAGGAGGAGGCACGAAAGATTCTGACAACTGAACTGCTCGGTCAGAAAATCGACATCCTCGGCTTTGATAGCTGCGTGATGGGGATGCTCGAGGTTGGATATCAATTCAATAATGTTGCCAAGACGATGATCGCTTCCGAAGGCAGCGTCCCAAGCGCGGGCTGGACATACGCGAAGCTTCTCGGCTCTTTGGCTCGCGAACAAAACCGCGGCGCCAACGCTCGCCACGTTGCGGAGCTGTTTGTGAAGGAGTTTGTTCACAGCCAGGATGATTACACTGTAGGAGGTGTTTCAGTCGACATGGCTGCGTGGGATTTGGGTTTATTTGAGGATCTCGCAGTCGCATTCGATAACCTCGCGGAAGTTTTAATTCGTTGCTTTAAAAAGCCAGAGAGCCGTCTATACAGGCAGATGGAACGAGTGATCTTGCAAGTGCACTGGATGTGTCAGTCATATATGTACGATCAAAATGTCGACCTGGGAGATTTCTGTGAACTGCTTGATCGCGAATGTGGTCGGGTTGCGGAAGAGCTTGGCGGCGACGATAAGGATGTACTGAGGTTGAGACTGGTCCAGGAGGAATGCCAGAACGTTTTGCGAGTGCTACACGATGCAGTGATCCTCAGCGGCTTTAGCGGTGGAGGTTATCAATACTCGAATGGAGTGTCGGTGTTTTTCCCGTGGACGCGCGAGGGTTATGAAGTGTCGCGGAAAAACTACGAGGGTCTTTGGTTTACGAAACTGGCTGAACAGAAGCGTTTGTCGTGGCCGGGATTTCTTAAGAGATATCTCTATGAGGTGAGTGTTCGTAGGATGCCTGCGGAGAACGATGGTGCAAGTGGATCTAAGCACAGGTATAGGTCTGGTGTGAGGTTCGACGAGCGGTTCGGAGTTGTGAACCCGAGCAGCTCTGCCGCAGTTGAACAACGAGCACTCACGGCCGCCGCAGGTTCTTCGAAGATTGCGGGCCAGGAAGGTTCCAAGATCGCAGGTCAGGAAGGATCAAAGATCGCTGGCCAGGAGAGCTCGAAGATCGCTGGCCAGGAGAGCTCGAAGATCGCGGGCCAGGAAGGCTCGAAGATCGCGGGGCAGGAGGGCTCGAAGATCGCGGGTCAGGAGGGCTCGAAGATCGCGGGCCAGGAAGGATCAAAGATCGCGGGTCAGGAAGGATCAAAGATCGCGGGTCAGGAAGGCTCGAAGATCGCGGGCCAGGAAGGATCAAAGATCGCTGGTCAAGAGGGTTCGAAGTTGGCGGGTGGGGGATCCAGCGCGTTCTTTCAAAGCTTGCGACTCTTCAAGAACATCGAGAGTCGTTGGGATATCTCCGGTTTCACAAAAAACCCCGAAGACCAAACCAGTGTTGAATGACTAGAGAACAACTCAGTAGGTGGCGCAAGCTCGGAGGCTATAGCCCGACGTAATCCGGGCGGAGCGCCGCCTATGCTGGCAAAATTACCAGTTACTCACCAAAACTTTCGTTAATAGAATCCGATCTCAATCAGTACTAAGTTTCACAGCGGGCCACTTATGAACCGCTCAATCAAGCTTCTAATAGGGGTCGTCATATTCGGTCTTGCTGCATATCCCAGCACCGGCCGACCGCCGAAGAAGAATCTTACCCCGGCTTCCGCGCTCGCTGAATTGAAGGCCGGCAATGCGCGCCACGTTCACCATCGGCGTCAACATCCGCATGAGAGTACCGCTCGCCAGAAAGAGCTGACTTCAGGCCAGCATCCACACGCCGAGGTTCTGAGTTGTGCGGATTCTCGCGTGCCCCCAGAGATCATTTTCGATCAAGGGCTCGGCGATTTGTTTGTCGTGCGAGTCGCGGGCAACGTCGCTACGGAGGCCGAGCTGGCAAGCCTTGAATACGGAGCGCACCACCTCCACATTCCTTTACTCGTAGTCGTTGGCCATGAGAGTTGCGGGGCCGTCACTGCAGCGTTGGAGGGTGGTCCAGCAGAAGGACATATCTCGACGCTGGTCCAGCTTCTCCGGCCCGCAGTAGAAAAAAGCCGGCAATTGCCTGGAGACCCGTTATCTAATGCGGTGCGCACCAATGTAGAGATGGTCGTGCAGCAACTTCGAACGTCGACACCAATCCTGTCGGAGCTCGTGGCTCACGGTAAACTCAAAATTATCGGCGCGGTCTACTCGCTAAGGACCGGAACCGTAACTTGGCTGCCAGAAATCAACAGGTAAACGACGATTCCCTTCACTTACGAACGCGCTTGAAGGAAAACTGAAGCGGCGGACCTTTCTCTTCAAAACGAATACCGCCGAATCGCTTCGTTCCCGCAAGAGTGTCGCCCTTGAGTCTGCCTTCAAATAGATTCATTGCGCGCGGGCGCATTCCGTTCATGAACCCATAAGTCAGACCCGTCGGGGTGACCTTGAGGTACTCAACTTGACCTACGCGTTCTTCTCCTGTTTCCATGCGCCGAATGATCTCACCAATGACGCGGTCGTTTTCGACGCGAATACGCAGAGTCACGCGCCCCGGGTTCGGGCCATTCGCTCCCATCCAAACATCGCCGACCCAATCTCCAAGGTAATCGCGCATTTCTTCGGGCCTGGGAAAAGGTGTAGCCAACAACGATTCAACAGTTTCAGTCGGCGGTGGCAGTCGCTCTACCTCAGCGATCCGTGCTATGAGTTTGGCGTTGTCTTCTGGTGGTCCATAACCAGAATTCAGAAGACTGTAAGCTTCCCGGGCCGCAGCACCACGACCTTCCATCAATAGATCAGCGACTACGTTCTCCAACAGTCGTTTCGGCGGAATGACGTTCGCTCCCAACGACTCGTTGACCTTGCGGTAATAAGGAAGGATGCTGGTAGTTGGCGCCTCAGGTGATGAGAATCTCGAGTAGTCGCTGAAGAGCTGACGAAGTCCGATATACGATCCAATCATCTGCAGCGTTTCATGTCCTTCTAACTGAAACTTCTCCCGGTAAAGCTTCCAGGACGCTGGTGCCGCTGCTACTAGTTTTTTCCATTCAGCTTCGGGCCATCCAAATTTCGCTTCCAATGAAGCATAGCGCACAGGTCTGCCCGCAGCGCTAGCGTGTCTAATCAGTTTCTTTGCCAACCAGTTATCGCCAAGGTGGACGGGAGCATCGATTGAAACGACTGCCACATACGTCGAACGCGTAGCTGCCGCATACGTTGCGAGCACAGCACCTGACGACACACCAACGAATGTTCGAGGTGCAGCCGTTCTAAACTGACGGTCAACAGCAGGAAGCAGTTCTTTCTCAATGAAGTCGAGAAACAGGTCGCCACCTTGATTCTCGTCGCTGCCGGAGACAGAGAGACCGGGAGGCGTAAGATCGTAGACTCGCTTTTGGTTCGACGCCAGGAAGTCGCTCCCACCAACGTTCTCAAGTCCCACGATTACGGATTCGGGTATCTGTCCATTTCGGGTTAACTCGTCAGTTACAACCGTTACAGGTGCGATTAGATATTCGCCATCGACAACCACCGTGACGGGATAACGTCTATCAGGCGCACTTCGCGCATATGAAGTAGGCAGAACGATCAAAACCCGGCGCGTTTCTTTCATTATCGCCGAGGCAATTTGGAATGATTGAGCCGAGCCGCCACGCGATGCAGATACGTTGCGACTCGTGTCAGCTACTAATAAAGGTGTCGACTGAGACTCTCGTGGCTGCGCCAGCGCAGTAGCTGCAGCTAACACGATGGTGAGAGGTACAGAAATATATTTGTAGTTCATGAGCGAAGTTTGTTACTTCGATGTCTAATTACCGCCGACTTTTCCCGGGCCCCACAACGCTTTTCCCGGCTTCACTCCAGTGTGCTCGCCATTCTTCAGCACCTGCTTGCCATTCACAAAAACGTCCCGAACGCCGACGGAGTACTGGTGTGGATCTTCAAAAGTTGCACGGTCGGCGATCGTCTTTGGATCGAAAATCACTACATCAGCGAACATGCCATTCTGAAGAAGGCCCCGATGATTGAGGCCCAGATTGGTTGCAGGCAAGCTACTCAATCTCCGTATGGCTTCGCTGAGTGAGATTACTTTTTCATCACGCACGTACTTGCCAAGCAACCGCGCAAAATTGCCATATGCGCGAGGATGTGCCGCGGATCTCAGAAAAACACCTTCAGCAGATATCGAGGCTGCGTCGGAACCGAATGATACCCACGGGAGTCGGATTTGCTTCTTGATATTGTCTTCGCTCATGAGGAAGTAGATTGTTCCGATGCGAGAGCGATCCTCGAGCAGCAGATCCATGATCGTCTCAACTGGATCTTTCCCGCGCATCTTTGCCACTTCGCCGAGCGTCTTTCCCGTAAGCGGCTTGAGGTTATCGTTCCTGAAGCTTGCCAATAAGATTCGATCGGGAGAGCCAGACAGAAGGTAGAGGTTTTCCCATTCGTTTGTTGGGGTGCGAACTGCCTGTGCGATCTTGGCGCGCGTCGCTGGATCTTGTAGCCGCTTGTAGGCAGCTTCGGCTCCTCCATCATAAACCCACGGCGGTAATGTTGAATTAAGGCCTGTTCCTCCTGCGGGATAGGTATACATATTAGCGGTGATCTTTACGCCCTTCTTGCGCGCGTCTTCGATCATTTTGATTACTTGATCCATCTTAGGCCAGTTGGCTTCCCCCGCTGCTTTCAGGTGATAAATCTCAACCGGGATCCCAGCTTCGCGACTGATGCGGATCGTCTCTTGCACAGCTTCGATGAACTGGTCTGCTTCACTGCGCATGTGTGCTGTGTATTTGCCCTTGTACTTCGCTGCAACCTTGCACAACTCGATCAACTCTTCAGTCTTTGCAAAGAATGCAGGCGGATAGATCAAGGCAGTGGTGATGCCAAGTGCACCAGCCTCCATCTCGCGACGGACGAGCTCGCGCATTTGGTCAAGCTGTGCGGGCGTGGGAGGTTTATCTTCAAGTCCGATAACGTATTCCCGGAGCGTGGGAGCGCCAATGAACGACGCGACGTTTTGAGAGATACCGCGTTTTTCAAGAAGGTTGAGATACTCGGCCAGCGTGGTCCACTCGATTGTAAACTTCACATCTCCCTGTGACTCGCTTCGCCGCTGTTTCATTTCATCGTTAAGCGGCCCCATCGAACTTTCGCCGAAGATTTGAGTCGTAACACCTT
>DATJKB010000457.1:0-3539 GCA_035491875.1 Pyrinomonadaceae bacterium
CGATACACTTCAGTTTGTCGTGTGCTTAGGTGTATTCAACTGCTTTCAGGAATCGTGAGGTTGTTTCTGAAAGCAGTTGAAACAAGGGTACAACACGACAAACTAAAGTGTATCGGACATCCGCTACCGCGTTCGGGACGGACTATCTGTTCCCATTAAGCCAAATTACTGCGTTGGCTTTTTCAGGATACTGACCTCTTTGACATCGACGGTCAGCACCTTTAATCGTTCTGACACCTCAGGCGACATTGACTCTTGAAAACGGCCGCCAAGATGTCTCGACAAAAACCTCTCCGCCGCGGCGAGTACCGCCATGTTGTTTACAGGTCGTGCATAGCCGTGTCCCTCATCGGGGGCAAGCAGATACTCGACCGGGTAATTCCGCTCGCGAAGCGCGATCACGATCTGATCTGATTCGCGCTTGTTTACCCGCGGGTCATTTGCGCCCTGCGTAATCAACAGCGGAGTTTTAATCTTCGCTGCGTGCGTTAGAGGCGACTGCCGCATTAGTTGGGCCTTTCCTTCTTCAGTAGTGGGATCGCCCATTCGTTTATAAAAGGTGATGCGACCGCTTTCCCAATACGGCGGAATTGTTTCGAGAAGGGTAATGAGATTCGAAGGTGCGACTTCTGCTACAGCTGCTGCATACAGGTCAGGTGTGAACGTGATCCCTGCGAGAGTCGCATAGCCGCCGTAACTGCCGCCCCAGATTCCAACCTTCTTCGGATCAGTGATGCCTTCAGCAACAAGATACTTAACTCCCCAGGTGATGTCGTCCTGCATCTTGTCGCCCCATTGCTTGTTGCCAGCGTCGAGAAACTTCTTGCCGTAGCCCGTTGAGCCACGGAAATTCGGCTGCAACACTGCGTATCCGCGATTTGCTGCGAATTGAGCGTACGAGTTGTAACCCCATGCATCGCGTGCCCATGGACCACCGTGTGGCATGACGATCGTTGGCAGGTTCTTCGCGGGAACTCCCTTCGGCAACGTCAGGTACGCTGGTACCTCGAGGCCATCAGACGATTTGTAACGGACCGTACGCATTTCAGCTAAAGCTTCGCGCGGCACTCTTTCGCGGATGCGATACTGCTTAGTTAGTTGTTTCGTTTTGCGGTCGAACAAGAACGTATCGCCCGGTTCAGTGTCGCTCCAGGCTGTAACGATCCAGCGAGTCTCATCGGTAGTGGTGCTGCCAAATGAAAGTTCTTTTTGTCCGACTTTTTGTCTGATGAGTTTGTAGTCAGCATCGAAGCCTTTGTCTTTGAAGTAGAGTCGCGGTTTGTCATCCTGATAGATGGTGACCATCAATTCGTCGGTAACTTCCGAAAAACGCGCACCTCCCAAATCGACGCGATTCATTGGATCCGACTCTATCGACTCTTCTTTCCTGGTCTCCGGATCAAACAACACTAGACGCACCAGGTTAGCGTCACCTGTGTTCGTGATGAAGTAGATGCGCTTGTTGTCTTTGTGAAAACGAATCGGAGAACACG
Source organism: Pyrinomonadaceae bacterium (assembly GCA_035491875.1). Taxonomy (GTDB): domain Bacteria; phylum Acidobacteriota; class Blastocatellia; order Pyrinomonadales; family Pyrinomonadaceae; genus PSRF01. The sequence goes on from DATJKB010000457.1 coordinate 1,494, forward strand.
TCTCGAAAACACTGCATGAGTAGATCTTCGTTGACGTTCCGTCCGCGTTGAGCGCCAGAGTTTCGACGTCGCCGCTTTGCGTAGTGCGCATGGCAAGACGAAGTTTCCCCGCATTATCAAACCGATAGCCGTCGAAGCGTTCGGTGTTCTTTTGCAACAGCTGTCGTTCGCCGGTTGAAATCTTGAGTCTATATAGATCGTGCCAGCGCGGATCGCGATCGTTGAGCCCGATGTAGATTGCGTCTGGTTCATTTCGTGGCACGTCGTAGATGACCGCACGAACCTTTTTCATATCAGTCAGATTCCGTGTCACGGGAATTTCAGAGCCAGCGGCAGGAGCAGCGGATGGATCAACAGCAAATACGTTGAAGTTTTCGTCGCCGCCGAAGTCGTTAATAAACAGGATGTACTTCGAATCGCGCGACCAGAAGGTGCTTCTTATCGGCCGCTTCGTTTCAGCAGTAAGTAATTTGGCTTTTTCAAACGGCTCATCAGCTCGTTTGACCCAAATATTCATCGTATCTTTGTACGGTTTGCGAAAAGCGATGAACTTTCCATCGGGTGAGATCGACGCGCCGGCAATCTCGGGATTGCCAAAGAAAATCTCGCGATCGATTAGTTGCGGGAGACCTTGAGCGGCGGCCGAGGTGGCAATTGCCAACACAGCGGACAGCAGAAGTACTACCGCATAGAACTGACGAACCTTCTTACTCATAACAGATTCTCCTTGTGCGGGGTGATGTTTCGTAGGGGTGGCCCTCCGTGGCCGACCAAACGCACGGGGTTTGGAGCCCGGCCGAGGCGCCTCTCCTACAAATCAAGACAATAGTTGACATGCTCTTTAGTTTAGAACGTCAACGATTCGCGATTATTAACTTTTGCGGACAGACAATGCGACGAGCAAGCAGAAGTCGGAAACCTTGAAGCGTTCGCTTACAACAGACCGAAAACCGGGGGAAGTTGTCGTGTCGAAGAAACGTACGTTGAATTAGTGCGTTAGGTTGCCCAATTTTAAACCGGATGGGAGAGATCTTCCAGTTGAAAGCATTACGGTGAAGAGAATGGTGATGAACGCCAGGAGCGATTAGGGGGCTTGGCGGTTTGACAGACTCTCTGGAAAGCGCATAATGGCACTCAACTAAGTAAGCGCTGAATGTGCTTGCTTCTGCGGTTGGCGGGGTGAGGACGTTGACCGCACATTCACGATCTAACGATTGTGAGAAACGGAGGCGATGGCTCTCTCTCAGAGATCCGTCGCTTTTGTTTTGTCTACGGTTCCTCAAGTGAGCTTGATTTGCTGTTCACGTTAGTGCGCTTCGTTTACAATCAGCCCGCGAATATACGTCGCTGGGGCACCAGCCAATATCCAGCTGAGGAAGTTCTTTCATGAAACCTTCCAATCGCCTTTTCTTCGTCATCAACAAGTGTCGGAAAGCGTTACGCCTTACGTCCTGGCGACGGCCTTTTGTTCTTCTCTTTATGATGGCCGCCCTGGGCTCCTTCGTGGTGCTCTCATCCGTCAGCCTTGCAAAGCGCATAGGCGGTTCTGCCACAGACGTCAACCAACGTGATCAGCCACCAGCATCAAGTTTGCGATCGGGATTGAGTCAAGACGAGTCAGGCCCATCTGGCGCAACGCGCGTCAATGTGCCGTCAGTAAAGCCCAAGGTCTTTCATGGCGATGTTCGTAGACTTCCATTACGTAAGCCGAAAATCAAGAAACCACGACGGGAGCCGAAAGACCCTGGTCCGGAACTGCCGTCGACACAAGGACCTGATACAGCGCTCCAGCAGGTAGCTCCAGCCGCTGCTGCACCGGCACCGAGCGCATCTTTTCCTGGACTCGACTTCGCAAATTGGGGTAGTGGATGGCCGCCTGATACGAACGGCGACGTAGGGCCTAATCATTACATTCAGACCGTAAACAGCTCTATCGGTATCTTCGATAAAGCGACAGGCGGCCTTTTGGCCGCTTTCACTTTCGACACATTCTTTTCTCAACAACCTACAGGAACCCCTTGCGACAACTCAAATGAGGGCGATCCC
>DATJKB010000458.1:0-5280 GCA_035491875.1 Pyrinomonadaceae bacterium
GGCCATCGGCATCATCATGTTGGCGGCCAGCATACCCTACGGAACTGGTTATTACCTGCCCACGCTCTACGTAACAGTTTTCGCCTTTGCCGTGCTTTCGGGCGCCCATTACGTCTTTTTTGTCTCCCGCCTCCTCAACGAAGACCGACGCTAAACTGCTGAACCCTAGCCACAATTAAAGGTTGAGCCCCACGGGCAACCAAAAGTTGACAGTGACACACTCAGGTATTATATTGAGTGCTCGTTCAACCATGGGTATCCCGATAGACTTCAGCGTGTTGTCGGGGCGACGGCAGACTCAAGTTTATCGAGCATAGAACGGCTGAGAATTCTGGAGACTAAAACAAAATGAGTAAGATTATTGGAATTGACTTAGGTACGACAAACTCGGTTGTGGCCGTTATGGAAGGTGGCGAACCAACCGTTATCACCAACTCTGAAGGCGGACGAACCACACCTTCGGTCGTAGCCTTTACCAAAGACGGCAGTCGACTAGTCGGGCAGGTTGCAAAGCGGCAGGCAGTCACCAATCCCGAGAACACTGTCTATTCAATTAAGCGATTCATGGGACGCCGCTATAACGAAGTTACGGAAGAAATCAAACAGGTTCCATACAAGGTTCAAGGCGGCAGTGGCGACGTGCGAATCGCGGCGGGGGGCAAAGAGTGGAGTCCGCCAGAGATCTCGGCAATCATCCTGCAAAAGATGAAGCAATCGGCTGAAGACTATCTCGGTCAAAAAGTCGACAAAGCCGTAATCACTGTGCCGGCCTACTTCAACGATTCGCAGCGCCAGGCGACCAAAGACGCGGGCAAAATCGCCGGACTCGAAGTGATGCGTATCGTCAACGAGCCAACAGCGGCGGCACTCGCCTACGGACTCGATAAGAAAAAAGATGAAACCATCGCCGTGTTCGACTTCGGCGGCGGCACATTCGATATTTCGATACTGGAAGTTGGCGAGGGCGTCGTCGAAGTTAAATCGACGAACGGTGATACACACCTCGGCGGCGACGATATCGACGAGCGCTTGATCGAATGGATTATCGATGAGTTCAAGAAAGACCAGGGCATCGATCTTTCCGCCGACAAGATGGCTCTCCAACGGCTTAAGGAAGCGGCTGAGAAGGCGAAGATTGAGTTGTCGAGCACGATGGAGACTGAAATCAATCTTCCATTCGTCACTGCGGATCAGTCAGGACCAAAACACCTGGCGATGAAATTGACGCGCTCTCGCTTTGAGCAGCTCGTCGATCCGATTCTGCAACGGTTAAAGGGTCCCGTCGAACAGGCATTGAAGGATGCTGGCGTTGACGCGAAGAAGATTGACGAAGTAGTGCTCGTCGGTGGTTCCACGCGTATCCCGAAGGTGCAGGAGATCGTTAAGGGCGTATTCGGTAAAGAGCCAAACAAGAGCGTTAACCCTGACGAAGTAGTGGCCGTGGGCGCAGCCGTGCAAGCGGGTGTTCTCTCCGGCGAGAAGACTGACATTCTCCTTCTCGACGTTACGCCACTCAGCCTCGGAATCGAGACACTCGGCGGCGTCTTCACGAAACTAATCGAGCGAAACACGACAATCCCAACGCGAAAGTCGGAGATTTTCTCGACGGCTTCCGATAACCAGACCTCAGTCGAAGTTCACGTATTACAGGGTGAACGTCCGATGGCGGGTGATAACCGGACGCTCGGGAAGTTTCATCTCGTAGGTATTCCACCGGCACCGCGAGGCATGCCACAGGTGGAGGTTACGTTCGACATCGACGCCAACGGTATCGTCAACGTGTCAGCCAAAGACATGGGCACTGGTCGCGAACAGAAGATCACGATCACGGCTTCGTCTGGTCTGGCAAAGGAAGAGATCGACAAGATGATGCGCGAAGCTGAGTCGCATTCAGCCGAGGACGCTCATAAGCGCGAAGAGATCGAAGCGCGCAATCGCTTGGATGGTCTTGTCTATCAGATGGAGAAGACGCTGAACGACAATCGCGAGAAGGTTGGCGCAGTCGCGGGCGATGTCGAATCAGCAATAGCCGAAGCGAAGAAGGCGCTGGCAGACGGCGGCGTTGAGAATCTCAACAACGCTTTCAATCAACTGCAAACGGCATCCCACAAACTTGCTGAGGCTCTGTATCAACAGACGGGCACCGCAGGTGGTGAGCAAGGCGGTGCTGACCAGGCGTCCGCCGCTGGTGCTTCTTCGTCAGGGAATACAGGTGGAGACGATAACGTGATCGACGCCGAGTACGTCGACGTCGACGAAAACAAGTAAACATTGCCGATTGCCGATTTTTGATTGCCGATTGGTCAGCCCCGAATCGAGCTTGATTTTCGCAAGAGACGGCCTGATCAATCGGCAATTGGCAATCGGCAATCGAAAATGTTCTGGGATCTGAGATCTGAGATTTGAGATCAAACGGTGGCTAAGCAGGACTATTACGAAATCCTTGGCGTTAAGCGCGACGCGAAGCCTGAAGAGATCAAGAAGGCTTATCGTCGTCTTGCGCGCAAATACCATCCAGACGTAAATCCGGGTGATAAAGCGGCCGAGGAGCGTTTCAAGCTAACTTCGGAAGCGCACGACGTGCTTTCTGATCCAAAGAAACGAAGCGTATACGATCGCTTCGGCCAGTATTCCGACAATCTTGCTGACGCAGCGGCGCGAGGTGCTGGTCCTTCGACAGGAAGAACTGCTCCGGGGTTCGATTTCACTGGTTTCGACTGGGGCGGCGGCTCAACGAGCGGCAGCGGGGGCGGCAGCAGCAGCTTTCGCGACATCTTTGCTGATCTGTTTGGTGGTGGCAGCGCGAAGGAAAAGGAGCCACCGCGGCCGCAACCGCAGCGTGGCGCCGACATCGAAATGCCTCTGTCGCTGTCCTTTGAAGAAGCAATCAAGGGTCTGACGACAAACCTGACAGTCACTCGATCAGAACAGTGTTCGCGTTGCAATGGCGCCGGCGATATCGGTGGGCCGTTGATGGTTTGCTCTACTTGCAAAGGCTCGGGTCAAGTGCAGCGTGCGGGGGGCCGCTTGCGCTTTGCCCAGGAGTGTCCCGATTGTGGTGGCTCTGGTCGCCGGCGTCCGCCGTGTTCATTGTGTCGTGGCAAAGGAACGGTGCCCAAGACTGAGACTGTTAAGGTCCGCATTCCCGCGGGAGTCGACACAGGATCGCGCGTGAAGATTGCGGGCAAGGGTGAAGGTGGACGACTGGGGGCGCCGTCTGGTGACCTGCACATCATCACGAACGTGGGTCCGCACAAGTTTTTCACGCGCAAAGGCGACAACATCTACGTGACCGTACCAATCACAGTTCCTGAAGCAGCGCTGGGTGCGAAGATCGAAGTGCCGACGGTTGATGGAAAAACGCAGCTGCGCGTGCCGCCTGGCACACAGTCGGGACAGAAGTTTCGCTTACGCGATCGCGGCGCACCGTCGTTACGAAATCCCGGTGCGAAGGGTCATCAGTTTGTGGAAGTGCAGGTGACTTTACCGAAAGTAATTTCGGAAGAGACGAAGGAGCTGTTGCGCGAGTATTCGAAGTTGAATACGACGAATCCAAGGGTTGAGATGGGATTGGAGTGAAGCCATTGCCGATTGCCAATTGCCGATTGCCGATTGCAGGCAGGCAATTGGACCTAATGGGGTTAAGAAGGAAACGAATGTTAGTCACTGCAAATCGGCAATCGGCAATCGGCAATCGGCAATCGGCAATAACATGACACGCAAACCAAAAACGTACACAATCAGCGCCGTTGCGGACCAATACGGCATTCATCCGCAGACGCTGCGTTTGTACGAACGCGAGGGATTGTTGAAGCCGTCGCGCTCGGAAGGTAACACGCGTCTCTACACCGATCCCGACCTCGAACGGCTTGAATTGATCCTTTCGTTAACGCGTGACCTTGGCGTCAACCTTGCGGGCGTAGAGATCATTCTGAACATGCGGGAGAAAATGGATGCGATGCAACACGAGTTCGAACGCTTCTTCAATTACCTGCAAACGCACGCTGAAGAACTCACCAACTTCGAAGCTGCACCTGAAGGCACCGACGCACTAGTACCTCTCAGTCGTACCGCCGCTCTTCGCCGCCGCGCCCGCGGAAACTGAAATCAGCCGCAGATAAACGCAGATACACACAGATCGGAAAAGTAAGATAGCAACCAACCGGGTCCGCTTACTTTTCTTTTTGATCGATCTGCGTGTATCTGCGGCCCAAATGTCTGCGGCTAAATTTCTGTTGTCACCTTTGCTTGAAGGTGGTAGAGTGCCGCGCCTCGTAACTCAGTTTCGTTTGCTTTAGCGAAAACTCAACCTCAACTTATTTCAGCGGCGACCTCACAAGTTCAGCCGCAGGAGTGCTCACAAATGAATACCTCACGATACGCCACGTTTCTCTTCACTATTTCAATTCTTCTTCTAGCTTTCGAACCAGCAGACACGTTTGCACAGGACCTCGACACGGTCTCTATCTCTGGTGTCGTCACCGACGAACAGAGAGCGGTGATCGTCGGCGCCGAAGTTGTCGCAACGTTTGTCAAAACCGGCGCCACTCGCCGAACACTGACGGATGATTCCGGTCGTTATCGCTTGATTCAACTGGAACCTGGTTCGTATTCGCTCACGATTTCCTGGGCCGGGTTCGCCACTTACGAACGCAAAGACATACAGACCATCGCTGCTCAGAACCTGAAGATCGATGCGACGCTGAAGCTCGCGGCCGTTGTAGCTGAACCCGTTGTCGTGACAACGGCAGACCGTCCATTAGTCGACGCAAAGAGAACCGTGGTCGGCACAACCCTTACGATTCGCGACACCGAATCCCTTCCCATACCAAGTCGATCGGTGCTCGATCTGATCTTCACCTTACCGGGCGTGGCTGAAGAACCACTCTCCACCAGAGATCTAGCCGAAGACAGAAATGTTACTCACGCACAAACGCCCGAGGAAGCCGGAACCGTTTCACTCTCCGGCGCGCCCGCCTATTCAAACAATCTGACGATAGACGGGCTCGACAACAACGACGACCGAGCGGCGCGCGAACGCATTCAGCCATCGCTGGAAGCGGTCGAAGAGATCCAGATGATTGCGAACCAATTCTCGGCGGAATACGGTCGCGCGTCCGGAGGGAGAATCAATCTACGCACGCGCAGCGGCTCAAGGGATCTGCACGGCCGTGCGTTCTATTTCTTCAGAGACGAAGCGCTGAATGCAAACAGCTTCCGAAACAACGCACTCGGTTTGAACCGTCTGCCGTTGCAGGAACACGTAAGCGGTTTCACTCT
>DATJKB010000459.1:0-4112 GCA_035491875.1 Pyrinomonadaceae bacterium
TTGTCGAAGGCACGCGGGCGAAGCCTGGGGAGTTGCTTCCTTTTAAAAAGGGAGCATTCTACATGGCACAGCAAGCAGGCGTACCGGTAGTGCCAATCGCCATCAGAAATTCAGATGTGTTGATGGGAAAAGGTACTGGCGAAGCAAAAGGCGGCACTATTGACATGGTTATCATGCCGCCTTTATCGACTGTTGGCATGGACTCAGATGAGGATATCGCTGATCTCATCAGCACCGTTCGCGAGACAATTGCTACCGAACTCAGGACCTCAACGTCTGAGTAGGCTACGGAGTGAATTCGTAAGTCAGCAAGCCTGTCACCTTCACTGTTATCCCGTCCTGAACAGTTGGAGCAAAGGTTGCCAGTCGCGCCGCTTCTTCGGCCGCAGCGCGCAAGGGAGGTGGTCCATCTGTAGCTTTCGCTGAAATCACCTTCCCGTTTTCGTCAACTACGACACGCACGTTCACTTTTCCTGAAGCGCGAAGTCTTCGAGCTTCTTCTGGATACTTCGGTTTGGGTAGCGTCAATGCTTTCGCATTCAGTTGGCCCATCTCCACCGGTTTCGCAACGCCCTTAGTTGAAGCACCTTTGGAGGGGTTTGTGTTAGCTGCGTCCTCTTCGCCGACTTCAGTCACCTTTAGAGTTGCTCGAGCGGGAGTGAAGTCGAAATATTTTACCTTCATTCGCAAGTGCAGTGTGTCTCCGCTGTCGAAGATCAGTTCATCGTCAGAATACGAGTAAGTCGGAAACCAATAGCGACCATCGATCTGTTCTCGATAAGTCTCAACGATCGGGAATTTGTTCTGCTTCGTTTCGGGAACACCCTTACCCTTTGTTTTCACAATCTGGAGATCTTGATCGTCGACCCAGATTCGACCCATAAACAAACGATCCTTGGGGTCCTTTGGTTTCGGCATGATTTTGGGCGCAACGTCGAAAACGTAGAGGTTTAACTCGTCGATCTTTTCCTTCCCGATGTATTTGAAGTTGTAGAGGCCTACCTTCGTAGGGTCGAGTGCGAATGGCGAAACCCCTCCAAGGTCCTCGATGTCTTCCTTTGTGATGTTTTCACCCATCGAAGACATCGGGAAGAAGTTAATCTTCTCGTACCGAATGCCCTTATCGTCAAACGTGAAGGTTGATATGCAGTGGTATTCGCCGGTGACCTGGCCGCCCATGCCGATTCTTTGAAGCAGGGCGTCTCGTTTGAAAGCATATAGGTTGAGCGCTGTACGGAATTCAGCTTCCTTGGCGCTGAACGCTTTGACGATTCGCTCGGTCTCAGCCGGGCTTAGCTCACCCCCGATCTGAGCGGAAATACGGGTCTCCAGCAAAAAAACGGACATGAGAGCGACGCAGGTATAAACGGAGAACTTCTTCAATGGTTCTATTCACTTTCGCAAGAATTCAAAGGATTTCAGCTGAGAGCAAGTGCTCAGATGCCGGCCGCGAAGTCTCTTGTTGCCAAGCCGCCTTAGCCAAAACCCCCAATCGTATCTTTCCAGTTGCAAATTTCCCTGCAACTAGTGTAAGGTGCCCGTACTAGAACAAGTTAGCTTGTTGCATTGTTATGGTGGGTTTGATATTTTTGAAATCCGATTCGCGTGGTCCCTCCTCGCGGCGATTAGAGTTCTCAGGGTCCTCATGTCGGCAACAGAATACTTGTCCCATTCCGTGGAAGCTTTACAGCGCGGGAGCGCAGACGTGACGCCGAGCGGCGGCGTTGCTTACACGGCGGGCAATAACCTGGCTTTGGGAGGAGCTTGGTTTACGTAGACTGTGGCCGATGATGTGCGCGGTGATTTAGCTGCTCCTTCTGGGCGGGGTAGCTTATTACGTCACCGCGCACACCCCAGCTTGCTTAAAATATCACCTTACAGAGAATTAGCCAGCGTTTTATTAACCTTCAACAAAATCGACTTCTACTCGTTTCGGGATGATTCCGTATTCAAAGCCTTCCGTTAATAGTTGCCGCACGGCTTCACGGCCTCTGTCGGTGTAATCGAGCGTAAGATCATTCACCCACATTGCCACGAAGCGATCGGCTGTATCGGTATCCATGTCTCTTGCGAACTGCATTGCGTACTGAAGAGCGTCCTGACGATTCTCCAGTGAGTAACGAATGCTCTCGCGCAGCAAACCGGAAACTGTTTTCGTTAATTCGGTGCCGAGCTCACGTCTGATTGCATTGCCCCCCATCGGGAGTGGTAAGCCTGTTCTCCCATGCCACCATTCGCCGAGATCGAGAACTTTGTGCAAACCCAGCTTTGAGTAAAACAACTGACCTTCATGGATAAGTAGTCCAGCGTCGCATTTTCCTTCGATAACCGCGTCGATTATTTTGTCGAATGGAACGACGACGTACTCGAAGTCCTGATTGAAAATGCGTAGCGCCAGGAACGCACTCGTTAACTTGCCGGGCACAGCTATTTTCAAACGCGGAATGTCGTCAGCGGTTGCCGGTTCTTTCGAGACCACGATCGGGCCATAGTTATCGCCAATCGAAGCGCCGTGTGGTAACAAAGCATACTTGTCGGCAATGTACGCGTAGGCGTGAAAACTAATGGCGGTAACGTCGTAAGTTCCACGCATCGCTTCTTCATTGAGCGTTTGAATGTCTTTCAGCAGATGAGTGAAACGGAGCGGCCCTGTATCGATCTTATTGGTTGCGAGACCGTAGAACATGAAAGCATCGTCGGAATCGGGAGAATGAGCAAGTGTGATCGTAGATTGTTGAATTGCAGGTGTCATAGCGTCTCAGTATTTCTAATCTCAAAACTCAAATCTCAGATTCAGATCTAAAACTCAAAATCTCAGATTCAGATCTCAGATCTCAAAATCTTAGATCTCAAACGAGGCTAACGTTCGTTCGGTCAACGCGGTTGTAAACAGTATCGCGTTCCACGGCCTCGAAACCCGCCTCCTCGATTAGGCCAACCAGTTCCGTTTTACTCATTCGAACCTCGTTGTTTGTTTCGACTGAGTAGCTGGTTGTCAGTTCGCCACCTTCAGTAATGGTCCCATCAATGTCGTTGGCGCCGTAGTGCAATGCAACTTGAGCAAGGCGTTTTCCAAGCATTACCCAATACGCCTTTACATGGTCGAAGTTGTCGAGTAACAGCCGCGACACCGCCATTGTTTTGAGCGAGTCGACCCCCGATGGACCTGGCAAGTGCGAGAGCTGCGTTTCAGGTGGATAAAAAGCGAGCGGGATAAAGCATTGGAAGCCGCCCGACTTGTCCTGTTGCTCGCGCAGTCTGATCAGATGATCTACACGATCTTCGATCGATTCAATGTGGCCATAGAGCATCGTTGCATTCGTCTTAAGACCTGCCGCGTGTACCTTGCCGGCCAATTCCAGCCAGCGATCTGAGTCACACTTATGAGCGCAAATCATAGAGCGCGTCGGCTCGCGAAAGATCTCCGCACCTCCGCCAGGGCATGAATCGAGACCTGCTTCGATTAGTTTCTGAATAACAGCTTCATCGTCCATTTTGTAGAAATGCGCGAAGTGGTCGAACTCAACCATCGTGAACGCTTTCAAATGCAACTGTGGATAGTGTCGTTTCAATGCCGACAGAAGATCCGTGAAATAACTGAACGGTAACTTTGTATTCAAACCGCCAGTGATATGCAGTTCAGTGGCGCCTTCGGAGACTGCCTGGCCTGCAATACGCAAGCTGTCGTCGATGTTGTGCGTGTAAGCGTCAGGTTGGCGCGGAGTTCGATAGAAGCCGCAAAACTTGCAGTCGGCGTAACAGACGTTAGTGGGATTGAAATGACGGTTGACGTTGAAGTAAGTGACTTTGCCATGTCGTTTCCTTCTGACTGTGTCGGCGAGTTTACCGAGCCCGGTCAGATCGTCCGTCGCAAATAACGCTACGCCGTCCGCCAGAGTTAGTCGCTCGCCGGCATCAACACGTTCTGCAATGTCCGCTAGTTTTTCATCATGAGAGAAAATCATATTCGTACCGCTATTCAGCGAATAAAAACAGCTGCTCCAAAAGTAAACAACAAAATCACGCTCACAAACGCGTTCGTCGTAAAGAACGCAGCGTTCAGTCGACTCAAATCGTTCGCCTTCACCAGGTGGTGCTGATACAACAGGAGC
>DATJKB010000460.1:0-4101 GCA_035491875.1 Pyrinomonadaceae bacterium
GACGATCGGACGTCACATCGCGATTGTCGCGCAGGAAGCTGAGCTGCGTTTTCCAGTAACAGTGATCGAGTTTGTGCTCGGCGGCAGGTACGCGTGGGCCACGAACGCCGCCTGGGGCTGGGAAACACAAAATGATTTGCAGGTTGTAGAAGCTGTGTTGGCTGAAACGGAGCTTACACGCCTTTCTGGCCGGTTGATGAACGAATTGTCCGGTGGCGAACGCCAACGAGCTGTTCTGGCGCGAGCGCTGGCAACGGAAGCACAGGTTCTTCTGCTCGACGAACCGACAGCGAATCTCGACTTGTCGCACCAATCATCGTTGCTCTCCGTCGTCAGAGGGCGTTGCGACAACCAAAAAGTTGCTGCCTTGTTCGTCACGCACGATATCAACCTCGCAGCGCAGTTCGCAGACGTCGTTTTGCTGATGAAAGACGGCCGTACGGTGGAATCAGGCAGACCCACTGACGTATTGCGGCCAGAAGTTCTCGAACAAGTATTCGGCGTCAGAGTCTTGGTGGACGCCCATCCGATATCAGGCGCACCTCGTGTCACGCCGGTGCACACTTAATAGGACCACGAGAAGCTTATGAAGAAACAAACACGATTCGCTTTGCTGTTCGCACTCCTTTTTCTGATCGTTCCTAATGTTCTCGCGCAGGATGGCGCGCGTGTTAAAGGAACCGTGACCGATGAAGCAGGAGCAAAGGTTGTTGGCGCTAATGTCACGTTACGTTCGCTGTTGGGCCCTCAGCAATCGACGTCTACGAATCAAGCCGGCGCGTACGAGTTCGCTAGTCTTCGTCCGGGATTGTATTTGATCGAGATCAGAGCCGAAGGATTTGCAGCTTTTACTTCGCGAGATACGCAGGTTAAGAACAGTGACGATGTCGTAATTGATGTCCAACTAAGACCCGCCGGCATCAGTGAGAATGTAATCATCACTGCAACCGGCACTTTGCAGCGGGCTGACGAAATCGCGAAAGTTGTATCAACTCTTGAGGCCGACGAACTCGACGCGCGTGACGAACTGACTCTTGCCGAAGGTTTACGGGGGGTACCCGGCGTTCGCATTCAACAACAAGGTTCACTTGGCTCGTTAACCAGCATTCGTTTGCGCGGTCAGCGAACTACGGATACATCGATACTGCTCGATGGCTTGCGACTTCGTGACGCTGGAGACATCAACGGATCCGCTGCTTCACTGATGGCAGATCTCGTTCCCATAGCTCTTAATCACCTTGAGATTCTGCGCGGCTCGGGCTCAACGCTTTACGGTAGTCACGCGATCGGCGGTGTCATCAATGCGATTCCCGAGGATGGCACTTCAGGCCTTCACTTCGAAGCAGGCTTTGAGGGTGGCAGTCTTTCAACCTTTCGCGAGCGATTGAGTGTAAACGGTGGGCGAGACAACGTTGGATTCAATGTTGGCGTTCATCGGATTGATGTTCGAAGCGGTGTTGATGGCAATGACGAGTATGGCAACTCAGCATTCGCCGGTCGCTTTCATGTAAACCCGACACAGGCGACCACTCTTTCTGCCGGCTTCTACGGAACGATTTCAAATGCGCGATTGAACGACAGCCCTTTCCCGCTGGCTGCCGCGTTCACCGGATCCCAACCGTTTCCAAAAGCAATTGAAGGACTCACCTTTCACCCTGACTTCAATAATCCTGATCAAGGTCGTCGAAACCGAGCGCTCCTCGGTTCAGTGAAGTGGTTACATCTTATTGACGATCGCTGGTCCTACTCCGTCGCCTATCAAAGAGTCGCGACCAATCGACGAAACTACAATGGTCCTGCTGTCGATCCAAGTTTTGCCCCGTTCGTTGGTTTCGAATTCGAGTTTCTCAATATCAACCGCGGAACGATCGACACGATCGACGCACGATCAAACCTCCGGGTGTCGAATTCAAATACTGCGACATTCGGATTTGAATTCGAACGAGAATCTCTGTTCCAACACTCTGAACCGTCATTCAACTTTTTCAACAACACGACGGATCGACAGCGCACATTCGCTTTCTTCGGACAAGACCAGCTTTCGTTTCTTGACGATCGCTTGCAGATCGCGGTGGGTGTGCGGGCGCAATCGTACCGGTTGAGCGCTGCGGATCGACCGGGCGCATTACAAAGCAGAGACGCTGAGAACTCCGTAACCGGTGATGGCGCAGTTAGCTATTACATCGCTTCGACCAATACCAAACTAAGAGCCCATGTAGGCAATGGGTTTCGTGCACCATCGTTGTTCGAGCGATTTGGTGAGGGTTTTCTTGCCGGAGCCGGTACCGTGAGGTTCGGCGATCCAACGGTGCGCGCTGAACAATCAATCAGTGTTGACGGAGGTGTCGATCAGAGGCTGGCCGGCGATCGAGTGATTATTGGTGTCACATACTTTTACACACGCCTGCAACGAGTGGTTGCTTTTACAGGATTCTCCACTGATCCGCTCGGGTTGGGTCGCTTCACTGGCTTCACGAATCGACCCGGCGGTTTGTCTAGAGGTTTCGAAGGAACTCTCGAGTCGTCGCTGTGGCACGGTGCGGAATTAAGGACGTCATACACGTTCACTAACAGCGATCGAGCACTCACATCGGGTCTGGCGCCTGAATACGTCATACCGAGGCATCTGTTCAGTTTGTTCTTGAATCAGCGAGTTCGTAAGTTACAACTCACGTTCGAATTGAATCGCACGGGCGAATATTTAGCGCCAGTGTTTGAGAACAACTTTCCTTTTCGCCAAGCGGATCTGCGCTTCGAGGGCTACACAAAAGCAGACGTGTTTGCGAATTACGATGTGCGGAGATCTGATCGGATGACGTTGACGTTGTTCGGCGGTGTCGAGAACTTTTTTGACCAACGATATTTTGAGAATGGCTTTCGGGCCCCCGGTGCTCAGGGCCGCGGTGGTGTGAAAGTCAGGTTCTGAACTGCCTCGCGAGCAGATTGATCTTGGAATGGACCGAGACAAACACGCAGACCCTGCGCAACCGATTCTAATTTCCTGGAGTGGCGGAAAGGATAGTTGCCTTGCTCTGTATTCAATTGAGGGTCTCGCAGCCTTCGAAATAACGGCGCTCGTTACTACGATCACAAACGATTACGACCGCGTTAGCATGCACGGCGTACGGCGCGTGCTCCTTGAACGACAGGCCGCTGCACTTCAGCTACCACTTGACACGATCGTCATCTCAAAGGACGCAAGCAACGAGGAGTATGAAGCGAACATGGCGAAAACGTTGTTGCGATATAGGGCGCAAGGCGTGGATTCAATTGTCTTTGGAGATCTCTTTTTGGAGGATGTGCGAGCGTATCGCGAACAGTTTCTTTCCGGAATCCAAATGAAAGGTATCTTTCCCATTTGGCGGCGCAACACAAGTGACGCTGTCAGGGAGTTCATTCGAGTCGGGTTTAAAGCGGTGATCACGTGCGTCAATGCAGAGGTGTTGGACCAATCGTTTGCGGGAAAGTTAATTGACGACGAATTTCTCGAAGAACTACCACCTTCAGTGGATCCGTGTGGTGAGAACGGCGAATTCCATTCATTTGTTTACGATGGGCCGATTTTTAAAGAGCCGGTTCGGTTTGTATTAGGAGAGAGCGTTCGGCGCGGTCCATTTTGTTTCCGAGACCTCGTGCCCTCATAACTGCTTTGAAACGAAGAGTGAACATGAATAAGCCTCGGTTCTTTGTGGTCACAGCAATTATTTTGGCTGCAGCGGCATTACGATTGATCCCGCACCCGCCAAACGCTGCTTCTATTAAACGATCCGCTGAAAAGATTCAGGTTGCAAGGTGATGGAGTTCGAGGGCGCATCCGCGTCACTTACCGAATTCCTCCTCGCAACCTGAAGACGAAACTTCGAAGTTTCTAGAAGACTAAACTGTTCATGTAGTCTTGGTGAATAGTCCTCCAGCCAGAAATACGACACCCAATAAGATGTGAATGCCGTGATCAACTTGGCCCAAGTGGAGCGGCCCGACGTTAAACATGTGCTCTGCGCCAGTGCCCATCGCCATTCCCAGAATTCCCAGGGCGAGATAGACGACGCCGAACACGAGTGAAAAGGCCTTCGCTCCAGACAACGACCCGGCAAAGCCGAA